>JACQCL010000226.1 GCA_016201645.1 Candidatus Rokuibacteriota bacterium | reverse complement strand
GGCCGGCCCGGAACGGCGCCATGGCCGCCTTCGCGGCCAGGGCGAGGAAGCTGGGCGCGCGCGGGCTGACGGGCGTCGTCGCCCTGCCGCTGCTCCTCTTGGGGCTTCTCGGTTTGCTGCGGCGCTCGGGGCCTGCGGTGGCGGAGGACTATGCGGCGCCGGAGCGGACGTCCAACGGGACGCTGCCCGCGGGGGCCGTCCTGGGAGGCAACTTCAGGACTCCTGACATGCTCCGACCGCGTCGTCGAAAGAGCTTGACACGCGGGCTCGTAATGCGGGATAATCTATGCAACTTAAATGGCTACTACAATCCAGCCTTTCCTTCCCCTCAAGCCCGGGGAAGCAGTCGAGATCAATGACACCGTCAGCTATCTGGATGACGGCGTGAACATCGGATATTTTGCGGCCGGCGTGCCTGTATTTTCGCACGCGAGCGATGATGCCGTGGGTCGGCGCGTTGCTTGGGCCCAGCTTATCGCCCTGCGCTTGGCGACGCAGAAGGATCTCAGCTCGGCGTTTGGTGTTTATCGGACCACCCTGTACCGCCAGCAGCTCCGCTTGAAGAAGGCAGGGGTTGCGGGGCTCATCGATGAGAAGTCCGGGCCGAAAGGCCCCCGCAAACTGACGTCGGAGATGCTGGCGCGCGCGCAGAAGGCGCTCGATGATGGGAAGTCCAAGCGCGCCGCAGGCAAGAAGGTCGGCGTAGACGAGTCAACGATCCGCAATGCCATCGAGCAAGGATGGTTGCGAGAGGCGGCGGGAGAGACGACCAAGGCTTCGCTGGGCGAGCCCGGCAGTCAGCCTGCGGAGCGCAGCGCCGAGAACGCCGTCGCACCGCTGGGCGTGGCGACGACGCGAATACTCGACCGGGTGTTGGCGGCGGCAGGCAAGATCGAGGAGGCCGCGCCCGAGTTCAAGCCCTCCTCGTCCGTGGCGAACGCGGGGGCACTTCTGGCGCTTCCGGCGATGCTCGATCTTGGGCTTCTGGACGTCGGCGAGAAAGTCTACGGGAGCCTTCGCAACGGGTTCTATGGTCTGAGAAGCGCGCTGTTGTGCCTAGGGTTCATGGCGCTGCTGCGCATCCGCAATCCCGAGCGGATGCAGTTCGAGGCGCCTGGCGAGTTGGGGACGCTTCTGGGCTTGGACCGTGCGCCGGAGGCGAAGACGATTCGGCGCAAGCTCGCGGAGCTGGTCGGGCGGGGCCAGGCGAGTCGCTTGAGTGCAGGTTTAGCGGAGCGCTGGGTGGCGCGCTCGCCGCGGGCCTTGGGGTATCTGTACGTTGACGGGCACGTCCGGGCGTATCACGGCGAGAAGCACCGTTTGACGAAGACGCACGTGGCGCGGCGCAGGCTGTGCATGCCGGCGACGACGGACTACTGGATCAACGACAAGAACGCCGAGCCGCTGTTCTTCGTGACCGGGGAGGCCAATGAGCGGCTGATCGCGTCGATGAAAGCGAGCATCCTGCCGGAGGTCCGGCGATTGGTGGGGGATCGGCGCGTGACCATGGTGTTCGACCGTGAGGGCTGGAGCCCGAAGTGGTTCCAGGAGCTCTACGGCTCGGGCTTCGACGTGTTGAGCTACCGGCGGGGGAAGTACGACCCGTGGCCGCGAAGAATGTTCGAGACCGTGTCGGGCACCGTTGATGGTCATGCGGCATCGTATGATCTGGCTGAGAAGATGGCGCGCATCCGGCCGGGCTTCAAGATGCGCGAGATCCGGCGCCTGCGTCCGGGCGGCAAGCAGACGGCCGTGATGACGACACGGTGGAAGACGCGGGCCATTGAGGTGGCATGGCGGATGTTCGAGCGGTGGCGGCAGGAGAACTTTTTCCGGTATATGCGCGAGCACTTCGCGTTGGACGCGTTGGCGAGCCGGGGCGTTGAGCCCCTGAGCGATGGGAAGACGATTCCAAACCCGAGGCGCGCGAAGCTGGAGAAGAAGCTGGCGAGGCTCAAGACGGAGCTTGCGAAGATCGAGAAGGCCTACGGCGCGCGGGCGTTCGAGAATGACGAGTCGATTCGGCCGACGGCGCGTGGGTTCAAGATCGCCAATGGAAAGCTGGGACGCGAGATTCGCGCGTTGAGACGCAAAGGCGAGCGCCTCAAGGAGCGCATCAAAACCCTGCCCGAACGCGTTGCCGCGACGGATGCGGAAGGGCCGCAGATCGTGAAGCTCGATCCCGAGACGAAGCATCTGACGGACACGATCAAGATGCTGGCATATCGGGCGGAGACCTCGCTCGTCGGACTGCTCAACGACAATATCTATGCGCGCACGGAGGAAGAAGGCAGGGCCTTGGTGCGAGAAATTATGCGAGCCCCGGCAGATGTCTTGCCGGACGCGCGGGCAGGAGTGCTGCTCGTCCGCCTGCACGGGCTGGCCAATCCGCGCAGTAACGCGGCCGTGCGGCATCTGTGCGAGGCCCTCAACGAAAAGAAAATCACGTATCCTGGGACCCGGCTGCAAGTGCGCTACGAGGCCCCTGATGTTGCATCGATTTTATGAGCATGTCAGGAGTCCTGAATTTACCGAATATGCGCGACCCCAAGAACCTCGTCTGGATGGATCTGGAGATGACGGGTCTCGATCCCGAGAAGGATACCATCCTTGAGATCGCCACCTTGGTCACCGACAGCGACCTCGTCGTGCTCCAGGAGGGCCCCTGCCTCGCCATCCACCAGCCCGACGCGGTGTTGGAATCGATGGATCCCTGGTGCGTCGAGCACCACGGGGCCTCGGGGCTCACGCGGCGGGTCCGCGAGTCGCAAGTCACGATGGCGGAGGCGCAGGACCAGACGCTCGAGTTCATCCGCCGGCACTGCCCCGAGCGGGTGGCGCCCTTGTGCGGCAGCTCCATCCACCAGGACCGTCGCTTCCTCGTGCGCTACATGCCGCGCATCCACAGTTACCTCCACTACCGGATGGTGGACGTGTCCTCGGTCAAGGAGCTGGTGGCGCGCTT
>JACQCL010000232.1 GCA_016201645.1 Candidatus Rokuibacteriota bacterium | reverse complement strand
GGAGAACGCCTTCAACGTGATCGTGGCGCCGGGGGGTCCTTACACGGACGTGGACGTCTCCGTCCGGTTCAAGCCGATCTCCGGGCGCGAGGACGCATCCGGCGGGATCGTCTTTCGGTTCACCGAGGGCCGCTATTACGTCGTCAGGGCGAACGCCTTGGAAGACAACTTCAGGCTGTACTCCTACGACCGCGGACGCCGCCAGCTTGCCACGGCCAGAGTGGAGCCGCCCGCGCTCGATCAGTGGCACACGCTCCGGGTCATCGCGGTCGGCGACCGCATCCAGGCCTACCTCAACGGGAGGCTGCTGCTGGATCATCGGGATACCCGGTATCGATCGGGACAGGTCGGCCTCTGGACGAAGGCCGACTCGGTGACCGCATTCGATGACTTCGTGGTTCGCGGCGTCGCCATAGGCGGATAAGGGCGACCCGTCGGCATGACGCCGTTCCTCACGCTGGTCCTGGCCGGCTTCCTCTCCCGTTTCGGCTATCAGATGGCGCGGAGCCCGGTGCTCCCCCGCTTCGCCCAAGACCTGGGGGCCGCGCCCGAGCTGATCGGCCTCATCGTGGCCGCCTCGACCATCACGGGTGTGGTCTTCAAGCTTCCGGCAGGCGCCCTCTCTGATCTACTCGGACGCAAGCGCATGATGCTCCTGGGATGCGTCTTCTTCGCCGGACCGCCGTTCCTCTACCCCTTTGTGCACTCCCCCGGCCCGCTCCTGGCCCTTCGCTTTGTCCACGGGTTCGCCACCGCCATCTTCTCGCCGGTGGCCGCCGCCTTCGTCGCCGACCTCTCTCAGCGAGGGCGCGGGGAGAAACTGGGCTGGTTCGCCGCGGCAAACGACCTGGGCGGCACGCTGGGGCCGTTTCTCGGCGGCCTCTGCCTCTTCTACACGTCCAGTTACCCGATGACCTATCTGGCCGTCGGGATCCTCGGCCTGCTCCCCCTCCTGATGGTCCTGCGCCTGCCCGACGACCGCAAACTTCCTTCCCCCGGGTCTCCTCTCGGCGAACGCTCGCGGCAGTTCTGGAGCGGGATCGGGGAAGTGCTGACAAGCCGTCCCGTCGTGATCGCCTCGACAATGGAAGCCGCCCTCTACGTTGGCTACGGCGCCTTCCTCGGCTTCTTCCCGCCGTACGCCAAGGGAATCGGCCTGAACGATGCCCAGATCGCCTTCGTGATGGGGGCTCAGCTTGCCACCACGATGCTCGCCAAGCCGCTCTCGGGGAGGTTCTCTGACCGCGTCGGCCGGAAACCCATGATCCTCGGGGGTCTCACCCTCTGCGCCGTCATGCTCCCGCTGATCCCTGCCCTCACCTCCTTCTGGTGGCTTTTACCGGTTTCCGCCGCCTTCGGCCTCGGCGTGGCCATCGTGACCCCTTCGACCACGGCGCTGGTGGCAGACCTCGTCAAGGCCGGCCGGATGGGATCGGCGATGGGCGTATTCGGAACGATCTGGGACAGCGGCGAGGCGACGGGGCCGATCCTGGCGGGCTTCCTGATCGCCTCCTGGTCTTATCGCCCCGCGTTCGGCGTGATCGCCGCTCTCATGGGGGTGATGGCGGTGGTCTTCCTGGTGACGGTGAAGGATCCGACGGCGCCCGCCCTCTCCGCGGCTCAATCCTCGAAGTAGCGCCAAACCCTTGACCGAATCTCGGCGGGGCGGAGGGACGGAGCATAGCGGCGGGCGGCCGGAAGCTGGAGGAGGATGACCCACGCCACGGCGAGGCCCACGGCGCCCCAGTGGTGAAAGTGGAGACCGCGGACAGCCTCGTGGGTCAGGAACACATACGCCGCGAAGCGACAGCGGGGGTGACGGCGCCAGAGCAGCCACCCGACGTACGGGGCCGCCAGCCCGTAGGCGACGTAGTTCCACGGGCGATCGGGGGCGAAGTTCAGCGCGCGAAAGCCGACCAGACTCGCCGCCTGGAGCGCCGGGGCAAGCAGCAAGGCGACGGCCAGCCCCGTGATGACGAGAGGCCGCCGAGCACTCCCGGACCCAAGGACAGAGGAATCAGCGGCACCCTGAGGGTCCGTCATTGCGGCTGCCAGCTTAACGGCCCCGCGACCTCGCGTCAATGACGACCCCCGCTACGTCTTCGAAATGGCCGTCACCGGCGTGGAAGCCCCGCAGCAGGGGCAGTGGCTCCACTCCGCCTCCAACGGGGTCTGGCAGGAGGCACAGGTCCGCGAGGCGTTATCAGCGGCTCCTTCGGTGGCGCCTTTTTTAAACTCCTTCATGGACTTCCCGAGGGCTCCGGCCAGCTCGGGGAGTTTCTTAGCGCCGAAGAGGACGATGACGATAATGGCGCCCAGAATAAGATCTTGGTTGCCGATCATGAGATTCCCTCCTTTGAGAAGCGCCCGCGCGCCGGCGCACAGAGCACCGGCGTCAGGGGACGTTACAGCGGAACGAACGGTGGACGGCTAGGAGAGCGGAGGCGAGCGGGAAGGGTTGGGGACGGCGACAACGGACGACGCCGGCCCGTCCCTCTGCACAGCGGCCGGACCTGCGATAGACCACCCTGGATCCGGAGGCGGCGGCGGGATCGGGGCGACGAGCTGGAGGTCAAGGCTCGACAAGACAGCGATGAGGGCATCGTCGTCCGCGTCGTCGAAGATCCCCGGGGGGAGGGTGGCATCAACGGCCTCGACGATGGGCAGCGCGATAGGGACAAGGACCCAGACCAGGAGGAACGAGGCCAGCATGCGACGCATTCGCCTATGCTAGACGGTTTGGAGGGGCAAATCAAACTCTGATAGAGTGGCGCGAAAAGCCACCGTGCGGGAGGCGCCTGTGAACATTCTGATCCCCGACATCTCGCTGGTCGAGAAACTCATCCGTTCGGTCGCAGTGTATTTGTTCCTGCTCGTCGCCTTTCGCATAGCAGGGAAGCGACAGCTCGGGCAGATGACAGCCTTCGACCTCGTCGTGCTCCTGATCATCAGCAACGTCGTCCAGAACGCCGTCATCGGAAACGACAATTCCCTTGGCGGCGGGCTCTTCGGGGCCACGGTGATCTTCCTCCTGAACGGTCTCGTCGCCTGGCTCACGTTCCGCTTCAAGCGGGTGGAGCGGCTCGTCGAGCACACGCCGACGCTGCTCGTGAAGGGAGGGCAGATCCTCCGGGACAACCTTCGTCGAGAGCGACTGAGCATGCCGGAATTTCGGGCGGCCCTCCGGCGGCACGGGGTGGTCTCGGTGCGGGACGTCCGCTACGTGATCCTCGAAGAGGACGGACATATCACCGTCCTCAAGTGACCCGTGCCTGATCTCAGCGAGTTGATCGGCCACTGGGGCTACCCTGCCATCTTCCTGTTCGTCGTCCTCGGGAACCTCGGGCTGCCCGTCCCCGAGGAGACGATCCTCGCGCTGTCCGTCTACCTGGTCTGGCGGGGAGAGCTGCGCTGGCCACTCGTCCTGGCCGTGGGCATCATCAGCGCGGCGGCTGGCGACACCCTCGGCTACTGGATTGGGCGAAAGCACGGACGAACGGCCATCGAGCGCTACGGGCGCCGGGTCCTCGCGACGCCCGAGCGACTGGAATCGGTGTGGCGCTTCGTGACCCGCTACGGCGCGCCTGGCGTATTCGTGGCGCGGTTCGTCCCGGGGCTTCGCTTCATGGCCGGGCCCCTGGCCGGGGCCGCAGGCCTCCGCCCGTTCGTATTCGCCGTAGCGAACCTCTTGGGCGCCGCGCTCTACGTGCCGTACGCGGTAGGGATCGGCTACGCCATCGGCTATGGATTCGGCGCCTACGTGGAGCGCATCCAGCGCGTCGAGTACGTCGTCCTGATCGGCGCGACGATCTTGGCCGCGGCGCTCTTGGGCTGGCGCGCGCTCAAGGCTCGGAGGGAATGAGAGAACTGCTCAGCGGCGCAGGAGCCTCGCCATCATCCAGTCCACCAAGCCCGGGGCCAGAGCGCTCAGCACCGCCAGGATTCTAGCCGGCGGGTACGGATAGACCTCCGGCCGTGGCCGCCGGGCGCAGCGCACGATGGCTTTGGCCACCTGCTCCGCCGACTGGACCGGCCCGTGTCGCAGCGGCTCGACCTTCTTCAGTTGGACATCGTGAAACTCGGTCTCCGTGTAGATCGGATAGACCAGGCTCACGTGAACCCCGGTGCCCTGCAACTCCTGACGCAGGCATTCGGTGAGCCCAACCAGGGCAAACTTGGTCGCGCTGTAGGCCGACCGGAACGGGATGCCGCGCCGCCCCGCCACCGAGCTGATGTTGAAGATGTGGCCGGAGGCCTGCTGGAGCATCATCGGGAGGACAGCCTGAGTGGCTATCAGGACGCCGACAAGGTTCACCTCGACGAGGTCGCGCAGCTCTTGCGCCGTCACCGCTTCGAAGGGGGCGGCCATGCCCTGTCCGGCGTTATTGACCAGGAGGTCGAGGCGCTTCCACTGGGCCAGAATATTCTGGACGGCGGCCTGAACCGCTCCAGGATCGGTGACGTCCCCGGCGCAGACCATCACCTGCCCGCCCTCCCGACGGATCCGATCGGCCACCGCTTCCAGCCGGTCCTCCCGCCGGGCGAACAGGGCGACCCGCGCCCACTCCTTGGCGAACTCCCGCGCGGTGGCCTCGCCGATCCCGCTCGAGGCCCCCGTCACCAGCGCGACCTTCCCGGCGAGGTCCGGCATCAGCGCCTCGGCGTGGCGCCGGAGATCGCGTACCGGTGGCGAGCCACCCACCGATAGAGGGGCGGGGCGAAGAGCTTCAGCCCCGGAAGCCCGAAGAGACGCCCCACCCAGCGCCAGCCGCTCAGGCGTCGGAGGATCTCTCTGATGGCGGCCTCACCTGTGAGAACACGGCCGCCGGGAAGCACGAGTTGGAGGGCCTCAAGGCAGGCCTCCTCGGCCATCCAGGGAAAGCGCGCGCGGCGCTCTGGAGACTGGCACGGGAGGAACTCGAACTGCCCCCGAAGGGTACGGCGTTCCACCCAGCGCACCCCGCCCTGGCAGATCGGGCACTCGCCGTCGTAGATCACCACGGCTGGATTGTTGGACCCCGCCCTCACAGATCTACTCTACCGCAATCACTCAGCGGAAGGCGCAAGGGGGAACGGGAGTCCTCCAGGGAGCCTTGGTGAGGTGCTGGCCGTGGGGGAAGAGACGGAGCTGATGGGCGGGGAGCGCCGGGGCGAGTCGTCGTCCCTTCAACGTCAAGAAGTATCCGGCGCGGATCGTATCGACACCGATGTGCTTAAGATCCTCCGACCCGCGGATCACGCTCCGCCGCCGCTCCTGGACCAGAGTCTGGGCCGCCTTGGGTCCGACGCCGGGGACCCGGAGCAAGAGCTCGTAGGGTGCCGTGGCGATCTCCAGGGGAAACTGCTCGGCGTGGCGGAGCGCCCAGGCCGTCTTGGGGTCATAGTCCAGCGGAAGGTTGCCGTCGGCGTCAAAGGGAAGCTCGTCAAACCGAAAGCCGTACTGGCGGAGGAGGTGCTCGGCCTGATAGAGGCGAAACTCGCGCACCGCGGGGGTCGCCGTTTCGCCTTCCATAGGGGTTCCGACCACCGGCTGGAAGGCGCTGAAATGGGCGTGGTGGAGAAGTTGCTCGCGCTCCAGCCGGGCGACGAGGCTCAGGATCTCCCGGTCCTTCTCCCCTGATGGACCGACGACGAACTGGGTGGTTGTTGATCCTCGCTGCGGCTTGTCGCGGAGCAGGCGACCGGCCAGTTCCAGTTTGGGGAGGAGGTCTCCAGCGAAATCTTTCTCCCGGGCAAGCCGCCGGACATAGGTGTCCCCCGGCCCTTCCAGGTTGATGGAGACCCGGTTGGCAAGCCGCGCCGCCTGCTCAACTTGAGCCGTCTCGGCCCCCGGGAGGAGCTTGACATGGACGTACCCCCGGTAGCCTTCCCTGCGGCGCAGAATTTCAACCGCGGCGAGCATCCGATCCATCGCGCGCGAGGGTTTGCCTGGGACTCCAGACGTGAGGAACAGCCCCTGGGCGAGACCGGCCCGTTGAGCCTCCATGAAGGTGGCGGCGACCTCCTCGGCAGCGAGCGCGGTGCGCCTCACCTTCCCCCCGCAAAACGTCGGGCAATACCCGCACGACAACGAGCACGCGTTCGTCTGCATGATGCGCATGATCTGGGTTGATCCTCCCCCCGGCAGCCTGACTTTGGTGATCCCGATCGGATCCCCGGGTCGATTCGGCCCCTTGGGGAGCCCATGCTCGCGGTCATCGCTCGCGGCTTCGGCAAGGATGGCAAGTCGCTGATGACGGTCCATGGCAGGTTACCTCTTAACGCGTATATACTATACATCAGACGAGTATTTCAACTTAAAAAAATTTCAAGCCCAAACCCCTGGAATCTTGGACAAACAAGAGGGGCAGACCCCGCCGGTATGGGTCAGGAGGTCCATCATGATGGTGTAGCCCACCCGCTTGATCAGGAGCGCCTTGCAGGACGGGCAGTAGGTGTTTTCAAAGGGCCCAACCTGCCCCGGCAGGTTGCCGGCATAGACGTAGCGGAGCCCCTCGGCCACCCCGATCTCGGCGGCGCGGACCAG
>JACQCL010000007.1 GCA_016201645.1 Candidatus Rokuibacteriota bacterium | reverse complement strand
GCGCTGGTTCCCCTCAGCGGGGGATCACGATCCGGTTGAAGGTCTCGGCGTAGGCGAACCCCCTGGCCTTGCCGGCCTCCGCGGCGCGCTCGCGCACGCGGGCCTCGACGGATGCCCAGTCACCCATCTGGCTCGCGTGGCAGGTGAGCGCTTTGAGCTTGAGGTCCATCGTGTTGGTGATGTCCACGATCACCTCGGGGTTCTCCCACCACATGAGGTACACCTCGCGGACCTTGTGGGGCTCGAGCCCCTGAGCCAGGAGTTCGGGGAAGGAGAGGTGGTCGCGGGCCAAAGGGTACACGCAATCGAGGGCGATGCCAGCCGCGATCCTATGGTCTCGGTGGGAGGCGTAGGGGTTCAGCGTCCGGAAGGGATTTTGGATGACGAGACGCTCCGGGCGCCAGCGGCGGATCTCGGTGGTGACGTCGCGGCGCAGCTCGCGGGTGTCTTCCAGCTCGCCGTCGGGATAGCGGAGAAATCGGACACGTTTCACCCCAAGCGTGAGCGCGGCGTTCAGTTGCTCCTGCTCGCGGATCTTCGCCAAGCGCTCCGCCGTCATGGCGCGGTCGCTCGAGCCCTTGTCGCCGTTGGTGAGGATCACGTAGGTGACTTCGTTCCCCTCCCGCACCCACTTGGCGACGCTGCCGCCGCAGCCGAATTCCGCGTCGTCGGGATGAGCCACGACGACCATGACCCGCCGCTTGCTCTCAGCCATGCGCCATAGTCTTCCAGGAAAGCAGTACTCCGTCAAGCCGCGCGCGAGCGCTTGTTCCCCTCAAGACGCCGTTTTATACTAGTGACTGCCATGGCGAAGAAGGCGAAGTCCGACTATCTGATCCAGTCCGTCGGCCGCGCTCTCGATCTCCTCGAAGCGTTCTCCGGCAAGGAAGCGGAGCTGGGGGTCACCGAGCTGGCGCGGAAGCTGAAGCTCCACAAGAATAACGTCTTTCGCTTGCTCGCGACCCTCGAGACGCGCGGATACGTGGAGCAGGACAAGGAGACGGAACGCTACCGCCTTGGCGTCAAGGTCTATGAAGTGGCCGCGGTCTTCCTCCAGCACCTGGACCTTCGTCGCCAGGCCCGGCCGCATCTTGAATCCCTGGCGGCCAAGTCCGGCGAGACCGCCTACCTGGGCGTCCTCGACCGCGGCTCGATCGTGTACGTGGACATGGCGGAGTCGGAGCAGGCCGTCCGCGTGGCGCCGCGGCTCGCTCGGCGCTTTCCTGCTGTGGCCGCTGCTGCGGGTCACGTCCTGCTCGCCGGGCTTGGCCGCCCGCAGCAGGAGGAGGCTGTCGCCGGTCAGGCCGAGCCGGCTCGGCTCCTGGAGCGGCTGGCGCGGGTGGCGGCGGACGGCTATGCGGTTGACCAGGAGGAGTGCGAGCCGGGAGTCGTCGCTGTGGCCGCGCCGATCCGGGATCTCGAGCAGCGCGTTGTCGGCGCGGTGGAGTGCGACGCTCCGGCCTTCCGGTGGGCCCTCGCTCGCCTGAAGGGGGAGCTCGCCCCGCTCGTCATCACCGCCGCGCGCCAGATCGAAGCCAGGCTCGGCCTCGGACCTCACACCTCCTGAGCCGGTGAGACGAGGGCTCCTCGCACTCTTGCTGATCCTTGCCGGACTTCCCGCGCTGTTTCTGGCCCCTTTGGAGTTTGGGGCGGTTCGGGTTGCGGGGGTGAGCCTCGCCTGGTGGTACGGGGGTGTCCTCGCCCCGCTCCTGGCCTTCATCCTGACGCTTGCCTCTCTGGGGGCTTCCCCGGACGATTCCGATCGATCCCAATGAATGGTCCCCCGTCGCCCCCTCGGGGGCGGGACCCGAGAGGCTGGCGCCCGGCGGCCTGTCTCGTTTCAGTCTGGATGACTCCGGCCCTGCTCTTGGCACTTCCCGCCGCGCTCATCGCCGAGGGGCGCGACGGGCTCTGGATGGGGGTGCTCTTCGTCGTCGCGCCGCTCTTCGCCTCGGTCGGTTCCGGCTCCACACGCGCCGCGGGATGGGCGGCCGGCGAACAGGCCCTGCCACTCGTCGCGATGCTCTTGGTCGTCGGCCTCGTCATCTGGGCGAACCTCAGCCTGGCCGGCGACGTCGCGACCTGGATGGGCGTCCCTCGCTGGCGTGGAATCATCCCAGTAGCGGGCGCAGCGCTTGCTCTGATCGTCTGGCCTCAGACGGCCCGCCACTGGCCCTGGTTTCTCCCGGTGGGACTCGTCGCGCTCCTGCTCCCGGTGGCGGTCGCTATCCAGACATCGCACGCCGATCCGATCCAGACATGGAGCCAGGTAGCTTCTCTGCCGGCCTTCAGGTTTCCCGCCGACAGCCCGTGGGTGAGGGAAGGGCGCGCCGTGGGATCCCGCCGCGGTTCCTTCGCGCTCCTCTTTGAAGAAGAGCACCGCGTGACGCCGCTGGATCCGGGGCCGCTCCGGATCGAGGTCAGCGATCTCGGGCGCCGGCAGATTCAGGAGTGGACGCTGGCGCCGGGTCAGTCCGTGACTCTTCGCCCGGGCGACAGGCTCCAGGTGGATGGGTCGCCCCGGTTCAAATTCGAGGCAGACAAACGTGTCCCCGGCGCCCCCGTGTCGGGGATCGCGTGGGCTGACGCCTCCCGCTCCTCGCCTCCGGTGACGCTGATTCGGATCCTGGGGCTCGGCCTGACGCTCATGGGCGGGGCCGCCAGCCTTGTGGGGTTTGCGACCCCCGGCGCGCCGACACGCGCCAGCCTCGCGCTCGGCGGCCTCGTCTTCCTCGCCGCGCTCGGGTGGGCCGAGGCCTGGGCCATTTACAGTGTGCGCTGGGCGCCGGAGTTCTTCCTCAGGACGAACACGGCCGCCACGCTCCTGGAGCTTCCCGCTCTCGTGCTTCGAGGCAACCCCTGGGGATCCGTGCTCGTCGGCCTGAGCCTCCTCGGGCTCCTCGCGCTCTTCCTGGCCGGGTCAGTCGCTCTCAGAGAAGAGCTCGCCATCGCGGAAGCGGCGGCGCTCGCATCGGATCGGGGACTCTGGGGCGGGATGTTCGTGATGGCGGCGCTGGCGGCCCTTTGGCCGGTCGAGCCCTGGTCGCTCCTCCTCGGCGCTCTGGGGCTCGGGGCGTCCACGCTTGCGCCCCTCGTCTTCTTCGCCTCCCCGACCGGTAGGCCGACAAGCGCGGCGTGGGCCGTCGGACTGGGCCTGACCCTCTTTCTCGCCTTGACCGCGGTAGGGCGCTTGGGCGTTCCGTCGGGCGCGGTGGCCCAGGCGCTCCTGAACTATCCGGCGCTGGTGGCCGCTCCCGTCGCCGCCGGCATCCTCCGGGTTGCCAGGCGCCCGCCTGGCCCCTAAGATATCGCTATGGCCTCTGACCGGATCATCATCCGCGGCGCCCGCGAGCATAACCTCAAGAACATCGACCTCGAGATCCCCCGCGACCAGCTGGTCGTGATCACCGGGCTCAGCGGGTCGGGGAAGTCCTCGCTCGCCTTCGACACGATCTATGCCGAGGGGCAGCGCCGCTACGTCGAGTCGCTCTCCGCCTACGCCCGGCAGTTCCTGGAGCAGATGGAGAAGCCGGACGTGGATTCGATCGAGGGGCTCTCGCCGGCGATCTCCATCGAGCAGAAGACCACCTCCAAGAACCCGCGCTCCACCGTCGGGACCGTGACCGAGATCTACGACTACCTCCGCGTCCTCTTCGCGCGGATCGGGACGCCGCACTGCCCATCCTGCGGCCAGGTGATCTCGGCCCAGACCGTCCAGCAGATGGTGGACCGGGTGCTGACTCTCCCGACGGGGACCAAGCTCCTGATCCTCGCTCCCGTGGTCCGCGGAAGGAAAGGAGAGTACCGGAAACTCTTCTTCGATCTCCGCCACCAGGGCTACGCGCGGGTCAGGGTCAACGGCCAGCAGCGGGAGCTGACCGAGGAGATCGAGCTCGACAAGAACAAGAAGCACACCATCGAGGTGGTCGTGGACCGCCTCGTCGTCCGCGAGACCCTCGGCAACCGTCTGGCCGACTCCCTGGAAACGGCCCTCCGACTGGCGGCCGGCATCGTGCAAGTGGAGATGCTCGAGGGACAGGCGTTCATCTTTTCCGAGCGACTCGCCTGCGCCAAGTGCGGGATCTCGTTCCCCGAGGTCTCGCCACGCATGTTCTCCTTCAACAACCCCTACGGCGCCTGCCCCGAGTGCGGCGGCATCGGGAGCCGCTATGAGCTCGATCCGGAGCGGCTCGTTCCCGATCCCGAGAAGTCGCTCAAGCAAGGGGCGCTGGCGCCGTGGGCGGGGCGGGAGTCCGGCTATTTCAAGCAGACGCTCCAGGTGCTGGCCAAGCGCCATCGCTTCAGCCTCGACATGCCGTGGGAGCAGCTCCCGCGGAAGGCGCGCGAGCTGATCCTGCGCGGGGAGCCCGCCGGCGGGTTCGAGGGGGTGCTAAAAGTTCTCGAGCGGCGCTACAAGGAGACGCTCTCGGAGGAGACGCGCCAGGAGATCGAGCGGTTCATGTCGCTTCGAGCCTGCCCGGCGTGCGGCGGCTCCCGCCTCCGCCCCGAGGCCCTCGGGGTGAAGATCGCGGGCCAGTCCATCGCCGACGTCGTCAGGCTCACGATCAAGGGGGCGGCCGCGTTCTTCGACGGCCTGAGGCTTACGGAGCGCGAGGCGACGATCGCCCGCCGGGTGCTGAAGGAGATCCGTGAGCGCCTCGGCTTCCTGACCAACGTGGGTCTGGACTACCTGACTCTCGACCGCCCGGCCGCCACTCTTGCAGGCGGCGAAGCCCAGCGGATCAGGCTCGCCACCCAGATCGGCTCGAGCCTGGTGGGAGTCCTCTACATCCTGGATGAGCCGTCCATCGGCCTCCATCAACGGGATAACCGCCGCCTGCTGGAGACCCTCAAGCGTCTCCGCGACCTCGGCAACACGGTCCTCGTGGTCGAGCACGACGAGGAGACCATCCGCTCCGCGGATTACGTCATTGACCTCGGACCGGGGGCCGGCGAACTCGGCGGCCACCTGGTGGCGGTGGGGACGCCGGACGAGATCATGGCCAACGCCGCGTCGCTCACGGGCAAGTACCTGGCGCGCGAGTTGCGGATCCCGATCCCGGACCGTCGCCGGCGACCCAACGGCACGTTCCTCACGATCCACGGGCCCCGCGAGCACAACCTCAAGGGCATGCCGGTGAAAATCCCCCTCGGCACTTTCACCTGCATCACGGGCGTGTCGGGCTCGGGCAAGTCCACGCTCGTCAACGACATCCTCTACCGCGCGCTGGCCCAGATGCTCCATAGAGCTCAGGAACGCCCAGGCATTCACGACAGGATCGAGGGCGCCCAGCACGTGGACAAGGTGATTGACATTGACCAGTCTCCCATCGGGCGGACTCCCCGCTCCAACCCGGCAACCTACACCGGGGTCTTCACGTTCATCAGAACCCTCT
Organism: Candidatus Rokuibacteriota bacterium; assembly: GCA_016201645.1. Classification (GTDB taxonomy): domain Bacteria; phylum Methylomirabilota; class Methylomirabilia; order Rokubacteriales; family CSP1-6; genus JACQCL01. The sequence goes on along the minus strand of JACQCL010000007.1, from coordinate 6,637 downwards.
TCGCGCGGACCCAGGACGCGCGCATGCGCGGCTACCGGCCGGGCCGGTTTTCGTTCAACGTCAAGGGGGGCCGCTGCGAAGCGTGCCAGGGCGACGGGCTCGTCAAGATCGAGATGCACTTCCTGCCCGACGTGTACGTCACCTGCGAGGTCTGCAAGGGCAAGCGCTACAACCGCGAGACCCTGGAGATCCGCTACAAGGGCAAGAACATCGCCGAACTGCTGAACATGACGGTCCACGAAGCGCTGGCATTCTTCGAGCCGGTGCCCGTCATCCGCGCCAAGCTCCAGACTCTCCACGATGTCGGGCTGGATTACATTCGCCTCGGCCAATCGGCTACGACGCTCTCAGGCGGCGAGGCCCAGCGGGTGAAGCTGGCCACGGAGCTCTCGCGGCGCGCCACCGGGCGGACGTTGTACATCCTGGACGAGCCCACGACGGGGCTCCACTTCGCCGACATCCAGCGCCTCCTCGACGTCCTGAACCGGCTGGTGGATCAGGGGAACACCGTGGTCATCATCGAGCATCATCTGGACGTGATTAAAACCGCCGACTGGATCATTGACCTCGGCCCTGAGGGCGGCGACGAGGGGGGCCAGGTCATCGCGACCGGGACCCCCGAGGACGTCGCGCGGCGGGCGGCCAAGTCCTACACGGGGCAGTTCCTCAAGCGCGTCCTCGTGGTCTGATGCGGCGCACGAAGATCGTCTGCACCATCGGGCCGTCGAGCGCGTCGCCGGACGTCCTCGACCGGCTCGTTGCCGCGGGCATGGACGTGGCTCGCCTTAATTTCTCGCACGGCGACCACCCCTGGCACGCTCAGGTGGTCCAGCGGATCCGCGAGGGCCAGGCGCGATGGGGGAAACCGGTTGCGATTTTGCAGGACCTTCAAGGACCCAAGGTGAGGCTCGATCGCTTTGTCGGGGGCAGCGTGTGGCTCAAGACGGGCGAATCCTTTACCCTCACCGCTCAACCGGTCCTCGGCACCCACGATCGGGCCACGATCAGCCAGCCCGAGCTCCTGTCGGCGCTCAGGCCGGGCGACCAGGTGTGGATGGATGACGGGCTGGTCCAGTTGAGGGTCGAGGCCGTGGAGGGAGGCGAGGTGCGGTGCCACGTGACGGCCGGTGGACGCGTGGATGATCACAAGGGGATCTCCCTGCCGCGGGTCTATCGCCCGTCTTCGTGCGTGACTGCCAAGGACCGAGAGGACCTCGAGTTCGGGCTCAACCTCGGCGTGGATTACGTGGCGATCTCCTTTGTCCGGTCCGCGGCGGATGTCCAGGAGGTGAAGAAGGTCCTCCACGAGTTGGGCGCTCAAGTCCCGCTGGTCGCCAAGATCGAGCGGGCGGAGGCCGTCACGAACCTTGAGGGGATCCTGGCGCTCGTGGATGCCGTGATGGTGGCGCGGGGCGATCTCGGCGTGGAGGTGCCCCTCGAGGAGGTGCCGGTGATCCAGAAGGCGGTGATCCGGCAGGCGCGAGCGGCCAAGATACCGGTGATCGTGGCCACCCAGATGCTGGAGTCCATGGTGGAGCACGTCCGGCCGACCCGGGCGGAGGTGTCCGACGTCGCCACCGCCATCTTCGACGGGACGGACGCGATCATGCTCTCGGCGGAGAGCGCGACGGGTCAGCATCCGGTGGACGCCGTGGAAATGATGGCCCGGATCGCCGAGCGGACCGAGCAATCGGTGACGCTGCCGCGCGTCGAGCGCCGCCGCGCGGAGGTCTCCGGCTTCGCCGAAGCGATTGCCGACGCCGCCTGCCACGCCGCCCACAGCCTGAAGGTGAAGGCCATCGTGGCGTTCACCCAGTCGGGGTCCACCGCCCGCTTCATCTCGCACGAGCGCCCCGAGGTGCCGATCATCGCGCTCACCCCGCACCCGGAGGTTCAGCGGCGGCTCGCGCTCTGCTGGGGCGTCTCCTCCCGGCTCGTCCGGAAGGTGGAGACCACCGACGAGATGGTGGAGGAGGTGGAGGGCACGCTCTTGGGTGACGGATCGGTTCGCGTCAACGATGTCCTCGTCATCGTGTCGGGGGCGCCCATGTGGGTTACGGGGACGACCAACTTGCTCAAGCTCCATCGCGTCGGCCAACGCCGCTAACGGAGGCACCATGGCCTACCAGACGCTGCTTCTCGACGTGAGAGATGCCGTTGCCTCGATCACGCTCAATCGCCCCGACGCCTATAACGCCCTGACCCTCCAGATGGCCCGCGAGCTCTTCCAGGCCGTGCTCCAGGTGGACGAAGACCGGGCCGTGCGCTGCGTGGTCGTCACGGGGGCGGGGAAGGCGTTCTGCGCGGGGGGCGACGTGAAAGACTTCGCCGACAACCTGCCAACGGTCGGCGTCCTCCTCAAGGAGCTCACGACTTACCTGCACGGCGTGGTGTCGCGGCTGGTGCGGAGTCCCAAGCCGGTGGTGATGGGCGTCAACGGCATCGCGGCGGGCGGGGGAATGAGCCTGGCGCTCTCCGGTGACCTCGTCGTCGCGGCCGAGTCAGCGAAATTCACGATGGCGTACTCGAAGATTGCCGCCACGCCAGACGGTTCCTCCTCCTACTTCTTGCCGCGGCTCTGCGGCCTCCGCCGTGCCCTCGAGCTTCACTTCACCAACCGCGTCCTCAGCGCCCGGGAGGCGCTCGACTGGGGCCTGGTGAACCGGGTGATCCCTGACGCCGAGTTTCCCCAGGCTCTGGCGGCATTCGCGCGTGAGCTGGCCCAGGGCCCGACGCTCGCTTTCGGCGGCGCCAAGCTCCTCTTCCACCAGGGGAGCCACGAGAGTCTCGAGACCCAGATGGAGCTGGAGGCTCAGTCGATCGCGTCCGCCGGCAAGACCGAGGACTTCAAGACCGGCGTCACCGCCTTCGTCCAGAAGAAGCCCCCGACCTTCACGGGCCGCTAGGGTGACGCGTGTCTGGGCGGCGGTCCTCTTCCTTGGCCTCGTCGCTTCGGGGTGCGCGACGGCCACGTTCACGCTCACGGAAAAAGACGACCGGCTCGCCGGCCACTACATTCTCGCCCACGAGGACGGGTGGCCGATCTCACACAGGCGCACGGCGATTCGCCCCGAGGAGTATCAAACCTACATCAACGACAAGATCCTCGCCGGGATCGACGGTCGCGCGTGCGGCCTCTGGCAGCAGAGGCAGCCGCTACGGATTCTGCTCTTCGTCCACGGGGGCCTGAACGGCTACGCGACCGACTTCGACCGTATGAGGCAACTCATGCTGGGGACCGAGGACTCCGGGACGCCCCTCTTTTCCCGCACCCAGTACTACCCGATCTTCGTGAACTGGAACTCCGCGCTTGGCGACTCGATCCTCGACGACCTCGTCTTTATTCGGTTCGGGACGCGGCAACCGTGGTGGGCGGGCCTCCCGACGGCGTCCTTCGTCCTGGCGGGGCGTCTTTCAGAAAGTGTGTTTAACACGCCCACCGCGTGGTGGGCGAACACCCGGAATTTCGAGGAAATGTCCCCCGGCCCTCCCGAATGGACCGAGAGCCTGATCATGTTGCCGGTCCGGGGCTTCATGACCCCGATCCTCAGGGCCTTCGGAACGTCCGCGTGGCAGATCATGAAGCGGCGGGCGGACTTGCTGGTCGCGAGCCGGCTCGACGACAACCCGGCCCGGGCCCCGGAGGGGGCAGCGCGCACGCTCGTCAACCAGCTGGCTGCGCGACTGGGGACTGGGCCCAGTGGCGGGCCTGAGTGGAACATCGCAACGGGAAACTGCGGCGTGAGGCGGGGACCGGTGGAGATCACGGTGGTCGGACACAGCATGGGCGCCCTCGTCCTCAACCGTCTCCTGGCGGCGCATCCCGCGTTCCGCGTCAAACACGTCGTCTACCTGGCTCCGGCGTCGAGCATCGAAGAGATCGAAGGGTTCGTGGGACCCTACCTCAAGTCGCACGACGACGCGAAGTTCTGGCTCTTCACGCTGAGCCGGCGCGATGAGGCCCGGGAACGGGATCCCTCCGGCCTGCTCCCGCGGGGCACGCTGCTCGTCTGGATCGACAGCTTCTTCGAGCCGGTGACGACACTCGGCGCCATGCGCATGGGACGCTACAAGGGCTATCTGGAGTACTACCGGCGCCGGACGCCTGATCCTCCAGTGACGGTCTATCGGATGCCGGACGAAGGGAAGAACGTCCCGAGAGCCCACGGGGAGTTTGACGACCCGCCGTTTCTCACGCGCATTTTGTGCAGCGTGGACACCCCCGCCTTTCGCGACCCCGCCTTCTGTGACGACCAGCGATTCCCCGTCCCGACAGCGATCCGGGGCGAGAGATTGCTCGAGTAGCTCGGGTCATGGGTCAAGGCGATGCTTTCCGCCGCGGTCGCTTGCTTTTCCGACGAAGAAACTCAGCCCACGCCCGCTGGGTGGCTGCGTCCGTGTCCGCATCACAGGTCCGCATTGAGACATAGGTCAGCTGTTCCTGGAGGGCAGCATCGTCCGGCCCGGTCGGGTCTTTCCAGTGAAGGGCGCACCACCGGACCACGACCAGGGCCCTCAGAGGGTCTACCTTCGGCTCACACTTCGGGCACCAGTCCCGGGTGACCTCGCCAGTTGGGGTTAAGGCGTCCTCCGGCACTCGCACTCTCCCTTCCAGTCCAGGCTAATACACAAGCCAGTGGTTCCCCAAGAAACGAAAGCGCCCAGCATAAACACCACGGGCGTCGAGGGTGCCCCGACGCCCGCCGGTGTGTGGATGGGAGTAGTCGCCGGAGGGAAGCTAATCTTCCAGGATAAAGGTCACCTCGACGGTCGCCCGGTATTCCGTGATCTTCCCCTTCTCGATGCGGGCCTTCTGCTCCAGGACATGGATGCCGGTGAGGTTACGCAGGGTCTTGTTGGCTCGCCTCAAGGCCTCTTGGACCGCTGCCTGCCACCCTTTTGGCGACGAACCGATGATCTTGGTCACCCGAGCGACTGCCATACGTCTTCCTCCTTTTTGGCGCGCTACGCACCCGAAGCCCCAGGAACGCTGTGGCAGGACTCTATGCCCCCGTCTGGCGGGTGTCAAGGCGGTGTTGACCCCTTTCAGGGCCTCGGGCTAGGCTACCGGCACCTGCCAGGGCCGAGGAGGGTGCTATGCTGGGGTTGAAAGCGACTGGCGGTACGCTGCATCGGCCGGTCACGCAGAATTCAACGGCACCCTCGCGGGTGCGACGATGTAAAGGAAGCGCTGACTATGGCAACCTCTGAGTGCACGCTGTTTCGTGGGGCGCACAAAGCCGACCCGTCGGCCCTCAAGCTGCAAGCGTGGACGCATCTGTACAAGGCGTTCACAGAGGAAGGAGCGACCCCTGACGAGTTCTTGGCGTATCTGGAGAAGAATGGTCTTGCCAAAGGGCGAGGTTGCAGCCAATACGTGGCGAGTCTTCTTGAGAGCATGTTGGACTTGACCGGCGAGAAGCGGGTGGGACGGTTGCCTAATGGCCGCTTCCTGGCGGTGTATGCCGCCGGAACTCGACGGGGCGAGACCAAGAAGGGCACCGGTCGCCAGCCAAAGGACCGCCGCGCAGGCTGAGCTGACCATGAGGCTCGGACTAGCCGTTCTCATCGTCGTGCTCACCCTCGGGAGCCTCTTCGTGCCGCTCCTTGCCGAGGCACAACAGGCAGGACAGGCCTCCTCGATAGGTTCTCTCTACTTCCCCTGCCACCGCCCTGGTTGGTCTGAACTCTTACCGCTTCCGGAGACATTACGGCGAGCGTTGCGGGAGGTGGGCCACCTCGGCTACGTAGTGGACACCTGTGCTAACGACAGAGCCATCCTCTCCACGGTTGCTGCAGATTTGGTCCGCTTAAGGGTGTCGGTCATCATTGCGGTAGGGGCGGAGGCGGTTCAAGCTGCGAAGCAAGCGACCAAAAACATTCCGATCGTCATGGTATCCGTTTCCGATCCGGTTGAAGCGGGGTTTGTTGCAAGCCTCGCCAAGCCGAGTGGGAACGTGACAGGGGTGTTTCTGGCGACCTCGAACTTAGGGGAGAAACGGCTGGAGCGGCTCAAGGAGGTTCTTCCCGAGCTGTCCCAAGTAGCCGTCCTGTGGAATCCCGACGACCCGGCCGCCGCCCGGGAATGGAGACAGACTCAGGTCGCGGCACGGGCACTGGGTGTCACCCTCAAATCCTTTGAGGTGCGGACTCCCCAGGATCTTGACAACGCATTTCTCGTCCTGGCCCAGTTGGACTGGGGCGCTCTCATCACGGTACCGGACCCTCTGACCCTTGCCCAGGGTACAAGGATTGTGGAATTCGCCGCAAGGAGCCGACTGCCATCAATGTACGGGGCCAGGGCATTCGTGGAGGCCGGAGGCCTCATGGCCTGCGAACCTAGCGTGAGTGACTTGGCCCGGCGCGTCGCCGCCTACGTCGACCAGATTCTCAAAGGAGCCAAGCCCGCAGACCTGCCCGTAGAACAGGCTACGAAGTTCGAGCTGGTCATTAATCTCAAAACCGCCACTGCCCTCGGCCTGACAATTCCACGGTCCGTCCTCATGCGGGCGGACCAGGTGATCCAGTAACTCCGCTCGGCAAGGGTGAACCAGGATGGCTGAGGTAAGGCTTTTCTACCGCCCCGGCTGATCCTCCTGCGCGAAGACGAGAGAGTTGCTCTCGTCCTTCGGAGTGG
>JACQCL010000228.1 GCA_016201645.1 Candidatus Rokuibacteriota bacterium | reverse complement strand
TCGTCTGTCATGTTCCCGCTCGCATCGGGCCGCCGCGGGCGGCCGCTAGACGCCGAAGCTCGGGCGAGAGATATTTTGCAGCAGGTCGGCAGCCGTCGGGGATTCGTTGAGGAGCTGCCGCACGTGGGCTTCCGTGCCCCGGAGCGGTTCCAGCATGAAGATCTTCTTCAGCGGCCCCTCCTTCAGGTCGAAGATCACTGAATCCCAGGATGCCGAAACGATCTCTTCCGAGTATTTCTGCAGGCACAGCCCCCTGAAATAGGCGCGGGTATCCTTGGGGGGATCGTAGATGGCCTTGGACACTTCGTCGTCCGTGACGACGCGGTCCACGGCCTCCGACTCCTCGAGCTTGCTGTAGAGGCCCTTGCCGGGGCGGATGTCGTGGTACTGGAGGTCAATCATCGCCACCCGGGAGTCGTTCCAGGCAAGCCCGTGTTTGGCGATGTAGTTCTCGATCAGCTCGCGCTTGACGACCCAATCCAGCTCCCGGGAGAGCGTCATGGGATCCTCCGCGAGGCGGTTCAGGACGGATTCCCACTGGCCGAGCATGTCGCCGACCCACGGGTCCTCCTCCCGGTCGCGGTAGTACCGGTGGGCCAGCTCGAGGAACTGCTGCTGGACTTCTACGGCGGTGAGCGTGCGGCCGTCCTTGAGCCGGATCGGTTCGCGACAGGTCAGGTCTCGCGACACCTTCCGGTAGGCGAGGACCGGGCTCTCGAGCGAGAGGTCGCGGTCAATGAAGTCGTCCTCGACCATGCTGAGCACAATGGCCATCGTGCCGACCTTGAGGTAGGTGGCCACTTCGCACATGTTGGCGTCTCCCACGATCACGTGGAGGCGCCGGTACTTCTCTGGATCGGCGTGAGGCTCGTCTCGGGTGTTGATGATCGGCCGGCTATGCATGGTTTCCAGCCCGACCTCGGTTTCGAGGAAATCTGCCCGCTGGGAGATCTGGTAGTCGCACGCTTCGGTGTTGTTCTCCGCCCCCACTTTTCCGGACCCGGTGAAGATCTGCCGCGTGACCAGGAATGGCATCAGGTGCTGGACGATCCGGGCGAAGGGTACTTTCCGGTCCATGAGGTAGTTTTCGTGCGTGCCGTACGAATTGCCCTTGGAGTCGGTGTTGTTCTTGTAGATGAGGATCCGTTGCTCGGGAGGCGAGACCGCCTCGGCGCGGCTCCGGGAGAGATTCAAGATCCGCTCGCCGGCCTTGTCCCAGATGACGAGATCACGCGGGTTGGTGCACTCGGGGGAGGAGTACTCGGGATGGGCGTGGTCCACGTAGAACCGAGCCCCGTTGGAGAGGATCAGGTTGATGAGGCGGGATTCTTCCTTGGAGGGAACGTCCTTTTCCTCCATGTATTCGAAGCCCCGGGCATCGCGGAGGGGGCTCTCGGCCTCGTAGTCCCACCGGATGCGCGAGGCGCGATACGTCTCGTAGCTGTTGATGAGGAGCAGCGAGGAGAGGATCGGGTTGAAGTCCGGCTGATTCTTGACCGTGATGCCGTACTCGGTTTCGATCCCCATCACCTTCGGAATGGCCATGCGCCCCTCGCCGGGATTCAATGAAAAAAGGGGCGGGAGGAAAGCCGGAACATCCCCCCACCCCAGGGATGTTACAGATACTGGCCGGTGTTGATCACCCGTTCAACGGCCCGCTGCTTGTCCTTGGACTCGCCCATCAGGGGCTTGACGTAGACGATGCGCTCGCCCTTCTTGCCGGCGATCTTCGCCCAATCGTCCGGGTTCGTCGTGTTGGGCAGGTCCTCGTTCTCCTTGAACTCCTCGCGGACCGCGGTCAGGAGGTCGTTCAGCGTGATGCCCTTCTCGCTCGTCGCGATGTAGCGCTTGAGGGCGAGCTTCTTCGCCCGCCGCACGATCGACTCGATCATGGCCCCCGACGCGAAGTCCTTAAAGTAGAGGACCTCCTTGTCGCCGTTCGCGTAGGTGACCTCGAGGAACCGGTTCTCTTCCGTGAGCGCGTACATCTCCTCGATGGTCGACGTGATGAGGCGCTCGATGGTCGCCTGGACGTCCCCCCCGTGCTGGCGGCTCTCCGAGTCGTGGATCGGGATGTCCGTGGTCAGGTACTTGTGGGAGATGTCAGTCGCCGCGTCCTTGTCCGGCCGCTCGATCTTGATCTTCACGTCCAGCCGGCCGGGGCGCAGAATGGCCGGGTCGATGAGGTCTTGGCGGTTGGAGGCTCCGATCACGATGACGTTCTTCAGCCCCTCCACGCCGTCGATCTCCGCCAGGAGTTGTGGCACGATCGTCGTCTCGACATCCGAGGAGATGCCCGAGCCTCGGGTCCGGAAGAGGGCGTCCATCTCATCGAAGAACACGATGACGGGCACGTCCTCGGCGGCCTTCTCCTTGGCTTTCTGGAAAATCTCCCGGATCTTTCGTTCGGTCTCGCCGACGTACTTGTTCAGCAGCTCCGGTCCCTTGATGTTCAGGAAGTATCCCTTGATCTTCTCCCCTCGCTGCTCCGAGATCTTTTCCGCCAGGTTGTTGGCCACGGCCTTCGCGATCATGGTCTTGCCGCAGCCGGGAGGCCCGTAGAGGAGGACACCCTTCGGCGGGGTGAGCTTGTGCTCCTTGTAGTAGTCGGCGTAGAGGTAGGGTAGCTCCACCGCGTCCCGGATCGCTTCGATCTGGGTGGTGAGGCCGCCGATGTCCTCGTACGAGATGTCGGGGACCTCCTCCAGCGTCAGATCCTCGACTTCGCTCTTCGGGAGGCGCTCCAGGAGATAGCCGGACTTCCCGTCCATGAGGATATGGTCGCCGACCTTCAGCTTCTGAAGCCGAAGCGGGTCCGCGATGATCCCGACCTTCTCCTCGTCGGCGCGGAGGGTGACCACGGCGCGCTCGGGATCCAGGACCTCCTTCAGCACGACCACCTCGCCCTGGATCTCGTAGCCGGCCGCCTCGACGACGTTCAGGCCCTCATTCAGGATGAGTTCCTGCCCGGGCTTCAATGAGTCAGACTTGATGGAAGGGTGGAGGTTGACCTTCACCTTCCGCCCCTGGGCGAGGATGTTGACGGTGCCATCGTCGTTGACCGAAAGGTACACGCCGTACGTCGAGGGCGGCGCGCAGAGCTTGTCCACTTCTTCCTTGAGCGACTGGATCTGCTCGCGCGACTCGTAGAGCGCGTTCACCAGCTTTTCGTTCTGGTTGAACGCCTGCACGAGCTGGCGGTTGGCCTCCCGGAGCTTGTTCTCCAGCACCATGAACTCCTTAGGGACCTCTTCCAGCTTCTTCCTGAGATGGACGGTCTCCGCCTCGAGCGAACGCACGTAGGCCTGAAGGTCTTGCAGCTGGACCTCGTACTCGGTCAGCCGGCGCCGGAAGGTTGAGTCGGTGATCGGGAGGAACTTCGCGAGTCCCTTCGTCCCCTCCGAGCTCGGCTCTCGATTCGGGCTACCTTTTTTCTCGAACTCCTTCATCGCCTCTCATCCCTGTCGGCCTGTCGGCGGCTTTTCCGATACCCCCGTACCTCGCCTCGATGCGCACTGCCACACTCTGTCAGGCACAGTGCCCAAGAGTGCGAGTCAGTATAGGGACCGCGTGAAAAGAAAGTCAAGAAAAAATCCCTCTCGAAGCCCTCCGAGTGCCCGAAATTGCTCCTCTTTTTGCATTTTCATCTCTTGCCTCGTCCAATCCCGCGTTCTACGGGGGCTGTCTGCCCTCTTCCTATGCACCTCTGGTGCCATCGTCGCTCTCGTTTGTCTCTGAAACACCGCGGTTGATGGGCCGGTTCCGATCTCGTAGATAGACTTGCTCTCTCGGTGGTCCCTCCGTATAACAGCATTATGTTGTGTAGGTTGAAGGGATACTGCGTCGTCGGGCTCGCAGCGTGCCTCGTTGCCGGCGCGGCGTCACCCGCGGGGGGTGAGCTCGCCAACGAGTTGAGGGTCGGAGTGAAGACCATCCCCGCGATCCCCGACCCCGCCACGGCTCTGGATGGCCCAATCCCGCTCATCGCCCGTCAGGTGTTCGAGACCCTCGTGCAGTACAAGGACGGCGGGAGCGATATCGAGCCGGCGCTCGCGATCCGGTGGTCGCCCTCGAAGGATGGGCTTACCTGGACCTTTACGCTGCGCGACGGCGTGAGGTTTCATGACGGCATGCCCCTCACCGCCCGGGGCGTGGTCACGAGCCTGGAGCGCCAGATGTCCCCCGACCACCCGCTCTATCCGAATCCGCCCGCCGTCTGGCCGCGTCTCTTGCGAGGGCTTCCGGGCGTCGTGAAAGAGATCCGGGCCCCCGATCCCAAGACCGTGCAGATCCAGCTCCTCCTGCCCTACGCGCCGCTCCTCACCGTGCTGGCTCATCCTGCCTTCTCCATCATCCAGGAGGGCGCGGGGCAAGGCGGCGTCCCGCGGTGGCTCGGCACCGGGCCGTTTCGCATTGCCGATCTCACCTCGGGGCGCATCGTCCTGGAGGCGAACCCGCAATACTGGGGTGGACCGCCCCGGCTGGACCGCGTTGTCTTCCTCGAGACGACGGACGAGCAGGCAGAGGCCGACCTGAACGGTCGCAGTCTTGACGTTTGGATTCCTGCGGTCCCCCCGCGCCGGCTGGAGGGGGCACTCTCCATCCCAGGCTGGCAGGTTGGCCTGCTGGCGCTTCAGACTGAAAAGGCCCCCTTCTTCAAGAAAAAGATTCGCCAGGCGGTGGCGGCGGCGCTCGATCCGGCCCTGATCGCGGCGGCGGTGGAGCGCGTCGCGGTTCCCCTTCAGTCGTTCCTGCCACCCGGGGTGTGGGGACGCCGGGAAGGTTCGCCGATCATGTTGGCGGATCCCAACGGAGCGCGACGTCTCCTAGCGGAGGCGGGGATGCCCGAGGGGTTCGCGACGACCCTGCTCATAAGCGATGCCTCCAGCGTCATTGATCAAGCCAGGCTCGCGGAGGCGATCCGGCTCGCTCTGAGCTCGGCCGGCATTTCTGTGCAAGCCAGGGCCGAGAATTCCGAGGTGGTGGCCCAGCTCTCCGGGCTCGGTGATCACGAGATGTTGCTGACCGAGGCTCAGGTGGCCGGAGGCGAGCCTCACCTGTTCCTGTATCCGCTGTCCACGAGCGAAGGTGCGACCAAGGGGCCGGGAGCGCTGAACCTGTCCTTTTACCGGAACTCGAGACTGGATGACCTCTTGATCCGGGCCAGTCAGCTGGCTTGGAGGCCGGAACGCCTCCGGCTCTACCAGCGCGCCCAGGCGATCCTGGCCGACGACCTCCCGTGGATCCCTCTGTACGTCCGGCTTCACTGGGCGGTGGCACGGCCCGAGGTGCGGAACCTCCGGTTGCACCCGAGCGGGTTCCACCGACTGGATCGAGTCTGGATCGAAGAAGATCCGCGGAAGTCCACGCCATGAGCACTCGAGGGGCCCTCTGGCTGCTGACGTTCGCGCTCGTGCTGGCCGGGCCGACAGCGGCGGCCGGCCAGAACAAGGGGGGGACACTGCGGGGAGCCTTCGCCAGCGATCCGCCCACGCTGGACCCGGCCCAGGCCACCGACACCACCTCCTCGGCCATCATCCGCCAGATGTTCGACACCCTCGTAGAGCTGGACGAGACGCTCAAGCCGGTGCCGGCTCTGGCCGATCGCTGGACCGTGTCGAAAGATCAGAAGATCTATACCTTCATGCTGCGGCCCGGGGTTCGGTTCCACCACGGCCGGGAGCTCAGGGCGTCAGACGTCAAATTCTCCTTCGAGCGAGGGGCCAAGGGCAAGCGTCCCTGGGTATTCGAGAAGATCGTCGGCGCCAAGGAGTTTCTCCGGGGGCAGGCCGCGGAGATCCGCGGGATCCGGGTCGTGGACGACCGGACGGTGGAGATCACCCTGGAGCGGTCCTTCGCGCCGTTCCTCTACCTCATGGCCTACGACGCCGCGTCGATCGTGCCGCGGGAAGAAGCGGCGCGCCGGGGCGCGGAGTTCGCGAGCCACCCGGTGGGGACGGGGCCCTTTCGGCTCGGGTCCTGGCGAAGGGATGACCAGGTGGTCCTCGAAGCGTTCCGAGAGCATTTCAGGGGGGCGCCGTATCTCGATCGGATCGTGTTCCGGGTGATCCCCGCCGAGATCACGCGGTTCAACGAGTACAAGACCGGCCACCTCGATTACACCGATATCCCGACGGGCCACTGCCGGGCCGTGCAGCGAGACCCCGTGCTCAAGTACGAGGTGGCCATCTGGCCCATCCTGGGGACCCAGGCGATGCGGTTCAACGTCGAGCGCCCGCCCTTCAACGATCGCCGAATCCGCCAAGCCATCGGGCACGCCATCGAGCCCCAGGCGATCGTCGGTGGGCTCCTGGAGGGATGCGTGGTGGCGGGGAAGGGAATCCTCCCGCCCGCGATGCCGGGGTTTAACCCAAGCATGGCGGGGCCGGTCTTTGATCCTGACCACGCCCGGCGCCTTCTCGCCGAGGCCGGCTTCCCCGGCGGCAAGGGACTGGGCCCGCTTGTCTTCTCCTACAACACCGGTGATCTGAACCAGCGGATTGCTGAGGTGCTTCAGGCCCAGCTCAAGGGCATCGGCATTACGCTGGAGCTGCGCCGCCTGGACTGGGCCGCCCACATCAAGCTCGTGGACGAAGGCGGGGCGGGGTTCTTCCGTCAGGGCTGGATCGCCGACTATCCCGATCCGGAGAACTTTCTGACGGTCCTCTTCCACTCGCGAAACGTCGGCGCGGCCGGGAACACGTCCCGCTACCGCAACCCGGCGCTCGACCGCCTCCTGGACGAGGCCGACCAGATGGCGCCCGGCCCGGCCCGCTTCAAACGCTACCAGGAAGCCGAGCAGATCGTGCTGAACGACGCCGTGATCTCCCTCTACCACTATACGAGCCGGGCGCTGATCAAGCCCTACGTGAAGGGGCTCGAGCGCTCGCCGCTCTCCTCCGCCCCCGAGTTCCTGGCGCCGCTGCGCAAGGTCTGGCTCGACCGCTAGGCCGAAGCGTCGCTGCCTTTTTCGCCTGGTCGGGTAAGATAGAGCAAGTGGGGTGGCATGAATCGAAAAGCCGCGGTGGCGTGGGCGCTCTACGATTTCGCCAACCACGCCTTCGTTGCAGTCATCCCGGCCACCGTGTACTCGAAGTATTACGCGCTGGCGGTCGTCGGCAACGAGCGAGGGGAGGGCGATTTCTGGTGGGGGTTGTCGGTGACGACCTCGATGGCTCTGGTGGCTCTCTCGTCGCCTCCGCTCGGGGCGATCGCGGATTACGCCGGAGTTCGCAAGCGCTTCCTCTTCTTCCTGACCTACGTGAGCGTCGCCGCCACGGCGCTCATGGCGACGGTCGGGACGGGGGATGTGGTCTGGGGCTGGTTCCTCGCCGTGGTGGGGACGGTGGGCTTTGAGGGCGCCCTCGTGTACTACAACGCCTACCTCCCCGAGCTGGCGCCGCGCGAGTGGCAGGGGCGGCTGTCAGCGTACGGGTGGGCGGTCGGATACGTCGGGGCGGCGGTCGCCCTGGGCGTGGCCCTGCTCTTCGTCCGACGCGGGACGCTGGGAGGTGCATTCCTGAGCGCGGCGGCCTTGTTCGGCCTTTTCGCGATCCCCGCCCTCGTCTTCTTGCCGGCTGACCGGCCCGCGACGCTGAGACTGGCCGACGCGGTCAGGGCGGGTCTCACCGAAACCCGGGCGACACTCGGGCACATCCTCCACCTGCCGGACCTGCGCGGGTTCCTGCTGGCCTACCTTTTCTACGCCGACGGCATCAATACGGTGGTTTTCTTCTCGTCGGTCTTCGCGGGCCACACGCTCGGCTTCACGACGCCCCAGGTCATCCAGCTCTACTTCGTCGTCCAGCTCTCGGCCTTTCTCGGCGCCTGGTTCTGGGGGCGCCCCACCGACCTCAGGGGACCGAAGTTCGTCGTGATGGTCACGCTGATTCAGTGGTGCCTGGTGGTGATCGCCGCGTACTTCGTCCAGACGAAGCCCCAGTTCTTCTTGGTGGCGGTCCTGGCCGGGACGGGGCTGGGGGCGGTCCAGGCGGCCAGCCGAACCTTCATGGCCGCGCTCATCCCCAAAGGACACGAAGCGGAATTCTTCGGCTTCTACGCCCTCGTCGGCAAGACGTCGGCCATCTTCGGCCCTATGGTCTTCGGCCTCACCTCCTGGCTCAGCGGGGGCAACCAGCGGATCGCCATCGTGGCCATCGGCCTCTTCTTTCTGGCCGGGCTCATCCTGGTGTCGCGCGTCAAGGCGGGCGGCCCCACCGCCGTTGTCGTGGAGCGCTGAGAGCGGTCCCGCCATGCGGCGTCGCGGCATGGTGGTCCTTCTCGCTTCCGTCCTTGCCCTCGTCTTGCTCGTCGGCGGCGGGCTCCTGTACGTGCGGACGCGGACCGCCCGCGAGCAGATCCGCGCTCTTGTCGAGCGGGTGCTGGCCCAGGAATTGAACCTCCCCGTGAGAGTGGGAAGCGTCTCGCTCTCTCTTGGCCTGGGGAGCGTCGAGCTGCGGCACCTCACCATCACTGACCGGCCCACCGACACGCCCCTTCTCGAGGCCGATCGGGTGCGCGTCACGCTGGCTCTGGCCTCGCTTCTTGGCGGCGACCTTCGGGTCAAATCTGTGAGCATTCGTGGGCCCCGGTTGTCGCTGGAAGACACGCCGCGTCTTCGGGCAATCCTCGGGGCTGTGGTTGCTCGCCTCAAGCAGCTGTCGCGCGACCGGGAGGGCGAGGGCTTCCCGATCCGAGTGGAGCAAGGGGTGATCACCTATCGGAACGCCCCTGCGGGGATGAGCGTCAGGTTGGCGGGGCTCGCCGGCAGGCTTTCCTGGCCGAGTCCGGAGAGGGCCGCGGTCATGGTGACAGCCGACGCGGTCCAGCTGAGTCTGGGTGGTCGGCGGGTGAGCGACATTCGCCTTGAAGCCCGGGCGCGCGCGGGTCGGGACGTCACCGAGGTCGAGGGGCTCAAGCTCGACCGAGGCGGGTCCACGCTGACGTTGGCGGGAGTGATTCTCACGCCGACGGAGGTGCCACGGGTGGAGCTAACCGCGACGGGAGAGCTGGCCCTCGATGAGCTGGCGTCGGCGATCGGAGGGGGCAAGGGATGGAGCGGCAAGCTCTCTGTCGAGGGGAAGCTCTTCGGCGAGGGGTTTCCCCGGACCTTTGAGGGGCGCCTGGGGGTCCTTGACGGGAGCCTCGCGGGGATGCCCGCCCGTCTTGTCACGGCGGCGGTTTTACTTCGTCCCGAGCGGCTGGAGGCGGCCTGGCTGACGGCTCTGGTCGGGGGCGGCACGCTCCGCGGCTCGGGGTTCTTCGAGCCCGGGGCGGCCCGTTGGCGCGGAAGCGTCCAGCTCACCGACGTTGACCTGCAGAACCTGCTCCAGATCCTGGGTCCGCCTTTCAGTCTGGCTGGTCGGGCCACAGGAAGTGCCGAGGGGAGCGGGCAAGGCAAGGACCCCGCCCAGCTGGCCCTCCGGGTGAATCTGTCAGGTCGCGAGCTTCGGCTGTCCGATAAGGAGCGACGGGCCGAGGGAGAGCTTGGGCTGAGCGCCCGTCAAGGTCTGCTCAGGCTGGAGCGGTTTTCCCTGAAGCGAGGCGAGAGTCGCCTCACTCTGCGGGGTTCGGTGGATCTCCGGACGGAGGCGGTCGCGCTGATCGCTACCGGGAGCGTGGCCGACCTCGCCAAGGATCTGTGGCCCTGGGACGTGAGGGGGCTGGGCGGCCAGTTCAGTCTCTCCGGGCGCGTCGGCCACACGCTTAGGAAGCCGCTGTTCCGAGGGCGGATGAGCGTCAAAAGTCTGAGGTTCAGGGGTTGGCGCGCCGACCTCGTGGAAGGGCCCGTCGAGGCCGAGCTCACGCGTCTGGCTTCGCCCGCGCTTCGGTTGAGCGCCGGCCGGACTGCCGCCACCGTGTCGGGGGAGATGCGGCTGGATCAGAGCGATCTTCACCTGGACCTGTCCGCGGATCTCAGAGGGCGCATCGAGGATGTTGTGGCTCAATCCCCAACGGATTGGCCCGTCGCGGGTCCGGTCGTCCTTCACGCGCGCCTCGGCGGCACGCTGTCCAGCTTGGAGGGCGGCGGGCAGGTCGAGATGAGGGAACTCCGAGTCGGGGCCGAGCGGCTCGAGACACTTCGGGCCACCCTCGCCTTCAAGGGAGCCGAGCTCACCATCCCCCGCCTCACGGCGCGCCGCGGCGGGGTCCCGATTCAGGCTGATGCGGCCATTGGCGCGAGCGGCCGTTACCGGTTCTCCGTCCTGCCGGTGACTCTCGACCTGAGCACGCTGCCGGAGTTGGGAGCCCTCGGTGCCAGGGGCAACGCGGTCTTGCGACTCCGAGGGGCGGGCCAGTGGTCGGACCCGCGCGTCGAGGGCGAGATCGCGCTGGCCGATGCGGGGTTCCGGGACATCGAGGTCGGAAACGGCAGCGCGCGCTTCACCCTGAACGGAAAGCAGTGGCTCTGGGATCTCAGCTTGGCTCATGGATTGAAGGCCCGAGGAGCGCTGCCGCTGGCGCTCAGCGGCCCCGTGCGGGCCGAGCTGACCGCAACGAACCTGGACCTGATGCCGTTTCTTCCGGGGGTGAGGGCCTCCGTGCTGTTCCCGCTCACCGCCCGGACCGACGGCAGCGCCACATTTCGCGGGACGCTCCCTGGACTTCGGGACCTGTCGGGGCTGATCGAGCTGACGGCGCTCCGGGGGGAGGCCGCCGGCGTTGCCTGGCGAGCGCGGGATGCGGTCCGGCTTGAGCTGAAGGCTGGAACCCTCCGCTTCGAGTCCCTGGATCTCGTTGGCTCAGACCTGGCTGTGGCTATCAAGGGGAGCATCCGACCGGGGGAGCGGACTGATCTCGCTCTCTCCGGCCACGTGCCCTTCCCCATTGTGGGTCCGTGGGTGCCACCGCTCGCGGCTGTCCGGGGCACGCCCGAAGGTCGGCTCTCGCTGGCCGGTCCGCCCGACAACGTGAGGGTGGCGGGCCGCGCTGACCTTACTCACGTGGACGTCAAGCTCAAGGCGCTCCCGGTCTGGATTACGGTCGGACAGGGCGACGTCAGGTTCGACACCGATAGCATTCAGTACGCGATCCGGGAAGGCGCCGCGGGGGGCGGCAGGCTGGAAGGGCAGGGCGCGGCGCGGCGCCAGGACGGATTCTGGGGCCACATGGTGGACTTCAAGCTGGACAAAGCCCAGCTGGAGCAGATCTATGACCAGCTTCGGACGGAGCGGCGCTGGGCCTCCGGTGATCTCTTCGTGCGAGGCTCCCTCGCCTTTGACGCCTCCCCGGGCCAGGCGGTCCTTCCGACCCTCCACGGCCGGCTCGCGGTGACGCTCGAGGGCGGCAGCCTCGCCCGCTATCCCGCGCTGGTGCGGATCTTCGGCCTCCTGGGGACTCCGGCCCAGCCCTTCCGCCTTCCCGATCTCACCCGGGAACGGATGCCGTACCGGCGACTCAGCGCGGACTTCTCGGTCAAGGACGGGGTCATGGAGACGAGGGATCTCGTCCTGGACAGCGAGGTGGTTCGCGTGAGCGCCGTGGGCACGGTAAGGCTCGCCGATCAGCACGTGAATCTCGACCTCGCGGTCAGGCCGCTCCAGGTCCTGGAGCAGGGAATCCGGAAGATCCCGCTCCTGGGTCGGCTCCTGCCGCAGGAGCAGAGCCTGGTCGTGGCGTACTTCGACATGGAGGGGCCCTGGGCTGATCCGTCCATCTCCATGGCCCCGGTCAAGTCGCTGAGCCAGACCGTGGTGGACATCCTCCTTCTGCTGCTCCGGGCCCCGGAGCGGGTCATCAGCCCGAGCCGATGACGCTCGCCGAGCTTGCCGAGCCCGTCGCCAAACGGTTGCTCGCGCTCATCCCCGTCCTCTTTGGGATCAGCCTCCTGGTGTTCGTCCTGAATGCGGTGGCCCTCGGCGACCCGGCCCGCGCCATGCTGGGGCAGCGCGGGGATCCCGAAGTGATCGCCCAGATCCGCCAGGACTACGCGCTCGACCGTCCGCTGTGGATTCAGTACGCGACGTGGATGGGCCGGCTGCTCCGGGGGAACCTGGGGCACTCCTACCACCAGCAGCGGCCCGTCAGCGAGGTGCTGGGCGAGCGGTTTCCAGCGACCCTCAGGCTGGCCCTCGCCGCCACTCTCATCGCTGTCACATTGGGGCTCGCGATTGGGATCGCCGCCGCTCTCGCCCCCGGCGGCGCGCTGGATCACGTCTTGATGGGCGCGGCGGTCGTCGGGATCTCCACGCCGGTCTTCTGGCTGGGCCTCATGCTCTCGCTCCTGTTTGCGGTCTGGTTGGGCTGGCTTCCCGTCTCAGGATATGGCGACGGATCCCTCGCCAATCTCGTGCTTCCGGCGCTGACGCTGGGGGCGCTCCACACCGGCACGATCGCGCGGATGACCCGCTCAAGCCTCCTCGAGGTCATCCGCCAGGACTACATCCAGGCCGCCCGCGCCAAGGGACTGGCCGAGGTCACGGTGATCGGCAAGCACGCGCTCAAGAACTCGCTCATTCCGGTTGTCACGGTGATCGGGATTGGTCTGGCGGACCTCCTGGTGGGCGCGCCGCTCACCGAGACCGTCTTCGCCTGGCCGGGGCTCGGCCGGATGCTGGTCGCCGCCGTCGGTCAGCGCGATCTTCCGGTTGTCATGGGAGCGGTCCTGGTGTTTGCCGTGGTCTACGTGCTCGGCAGTCTGCTCGTGGACCTCGCCTATCTCGTCATCGATCCGAGGATCCGCCGTGAGTGAGCGGGGGCCGTTCCGCCACCACGGGGTCCAGGTTGGCGGTGCGCTCGTTGGTCTCTTTGTCCTCGCGGCCCTCCTAGCCTCATGGCTCGCGCCCTTTGATCCCCATGCGATCCCCACGGGCCTCGCGGCGGCGTCGCTCCTTCCGCCCGCCCCCCCGCACGCGCTTGGCACCGACGCGCTGGGGAGGGATCTGCTCTCCAGGGTTTTGTACGGGGGCCGTGTCTCTCTCCTGGTCGGGGTCGGCGTGGAGCTGGTGACGGTCCTCATTGGGGTTCTGATCGGGCTTATTGCCGGGTACTACGGGGGGTGGGCGGACGGTCTCCTCATGAGGGTGACGGACGTCGTGATGGCCTTCCCCTCGCTCATCCTCGCCATCGGCCTGATCGCGGTCTTCGAGAAGCCGGGGCTCGACAAAGTCTTTCTCGTGCTGGTGCTCCTGGGATGGACCACGATCGCGAGGGTCGTGAGGGGCGAAGTCCTCTCGCTCAAGACCCGCGAGTACGTCCAGGCGGCGCGGGCACTGGGCGTGGGCGACGGCACGATCCTCGCCCGGCACCTCCTCCCGAACTGCCTGGCGCCGCTCCTCGTGGCCGCCACGATCGGTGTCGGCGGCAACATGGTGGCCGAAGCGGGGTTGTCGTTCCTGGGGCTCGGCGCCCAGGCCCCGACGATCTCCTGGGGGGCCATGCTGGCCGAGGGGCAGACATTCCTCGCTTCCGCCCCCTGGGTCGCCGTCTTTCCGGGGCTCGCCCTCATGCTCGCCGTCCTCGGCGTCAACCTTCTCGGCGACGGCCTGCGCGACCTCCTCGACCCCCGCTTCAAGCACTAACCCCGCCCGGGGTATCGGAAGGATGACGTTTGACAGATTTCTGGCTCGGATGTATGTTTATGGAATAAATCTTCCATGTTCGCCATTATCTTTAAAGGGGAGGCAATTAGACGTCTCAAGAAAATGAAACGCTTTCACGCCGTCGCCGTATTGGACGCGATTGAAAGGCATCTTCGCGAAGAGCCCGAGAAGACCAGTCGGACTTCGATCAAACGCCTGCGCGGCCACCAGGAAACCACCTTTCGGCTACGGGCGGGGGATTATCGGATCTTCTATGATGTCATCGAAGACCGAGTAGAAATTGTCCAGATACTACACAAGTTGGAGACGCCGTCCTTTTACAGGAGGAAGAAGGAATGAAAATGTTGACGACGTTTGAAGCGAAGAATGCCTTTCCGAGGGTGCTGAAGCTCTCGCGGAGGGACGTGGTAATCGTGACCAACCGGGGCAAACCGGTGGCCGCCATTCAGGGTTTGAAGGGGGAAGAGGATCTGGAGGACTATCTCCTTGAACGAAGCCCGAAATTTTGGGCTATGATCCGTCGTGCTCGCCGAGGCAAAAGCGTCAGCCTGGAACACGTACGGAAGGAGCTTGGTCTTCCGCCTCGCCGCAAGTAGCTCGTCAGCCGATCTAGACTCGCTTCCCTCGACGTGATACAAAGAGGATCGATGTCTTCAATCAGCGACACCGCGGTGGAGATGACCCAGTTCGTGCTCCCGGAGCACGCAGGAGCGCCCGGACAAATCCACGGCGGGCGCATGATGGAGTGGATCACCACGGCCGGGACGATCGCGGCCTCCCGGGTGGCGCATGGGACCGTGGCGCTGGGGGCCATGGACGACATTGATTTCCTCCATCCGGTTCTGGTGGGGGAAATCGCGATCCTGCGGGCCCAGGTCGAATATGTGGGGCGCTCCTCCTTGGAGGTGGGCGTCCGCGTCTCCTCCGAAAATCCGGTCACTGGGCAGCGGGCAGTGACGCTCTCCTCGCACCTGGTGTACGTGAGCGTGGATGAAGAGGGCAAACCTCGTCCCGTCCCGCAGAAGATTGTGCCGGCGGGGGCTGGCGAGGAGTCTCTGGTCGCGGCGGCCATCGCCCGGCGGGAAGAGCGGCTTGCCCGATTCGCGCGGAAGGCCGAAAAGCTGAAGGAGGCCTCCGACGAACCGGAGGATTTTCGCTGGCAGTTCGAGTCCGCGCGCGTCGTCCGCCTTCACGAGGTCCTGTTCCGGGAGTTCATGTTCGCGGGGAAGCTCTTGTTTGACATCGATGAGGTCGCGGCCATCCTCGGGGTCCGCTACACGCGGGGATTCGTCATGACCGCGTGCCTCGATGCCATGGACTTCTATTCCCCGGTCCGGGCGCGGGAGCTTCTGATCTTCAAGGCGGGCCTGAACCACGTGGGCACGACCTCCATGGAGATCGGCGTCAAGGTTCTGGCGGAGGTGCCGCGGACGGGCGAGGTGCGCCACACCTGCACGGCCTACCTCACCTTCGTCCATCTGGGGCTTGACCGCACGCCGCGCCCGATCCCGCCCTTCACCCCGGAAAGCTCGGGAGAGAAGCGGCGCTGGGAGGCGGCAATGGTCCGGCGCGAGGCGCGGATCGCGCGGGTCAAACGCCTGAAGGCCTCGCTCCAGAACGAGGGCGAGTCAAGTGCGTAGTGGCATGGCTGACGCTCCCGTCCGCGAGTGTTCGAGCGCGGGCTTAGCCCGCGCAAACGAATTGGGGGGAGGAGTCGGAAGGGGGGCGTAGCCCCCCTCCGAGGTAAAGATATGTCTGGCCATTCACGATGGGCTCAGATCAAGCGGAAGAAGGCCAAGACCGACCAGCAGCGGGGCAAGCTTTTCACCAAGCTGATCCGCGAGCTGACCGTGGCGGCGCGCTCGGGGGGTGGCGACCCCAAGGTCAACATGCGCCTGAAGGCGGCCATTGAGGGTGCCAAGGCCGCCAGCATGCCGGCGGAGAATATCAAGCGCGCCATCCAGAAGGGGACCGGGGAACTGCCCGGCGAGACTCTGGAGGAGGTCACCTACGAGGGGTACGCCCCCGGCGGGGTGGCCGTCATGGTCCGGGTCGTGACCGACAATAAGAATCGGACCGCGCCAGAGATCCGTCACGTCTTCGAGAAGAACGGCGGCAACCTCGGCCAGGTCGGGTGCGTGGGGTGGATGTTCGAGCGCAAAGGCGTGATTCAGGTGGACGCCGAGCGGATCGGCGAGGATGAGCTGCTCGGGTTGGCCTTGGACGCCGGCGCGGCCGACATGAGGCGCGTCGAAAAAGTTTACGAGATTACCACCTCTCCTGATGAAATGGAGTCGGTGCGCCGGGCGCTGGAGGAGCGGAAGGTCCCCATCCTGGAGGCGGAGGTGAGCATGGTGCCGCTCTCCACCGTCCGGGCGGAGGGCAAAGAGGCTCAAGCGGTTCTGAGGCTGATAGAGGCGCTGGAGGAGCTCGACGACGTTACGGCCGTCTACGCCAATTACGACATCCCCGACGAGATCATCGAGGCCGTTACCGCTGCCTAGCGCCGGCCCCGGGCTCCGGGTCATCGGCATTGACCCGGGGCTCGTCGAGACAGGGTTCGGCGTGCTCGAATCAGGCCCTCGAGGCGTTTCACTCTTGGACGCCGGTGTCATCACGACCTCCCGCAATGCTCCCCTGGAAGCGCGCCTTCACGCTCTCCACGACGCTGTCCACCGCCTGCTGGAGCGCTTCAGCCCCAACCTGCTTGTAGTCGAGGACCTCTACGCCGAGTACAAGTTCCCGCGGACGGCGATCCTGATGGGGCATGCGCGCGGCGTGATCTGCCTGGCGGCGCGCCAGCGCGACGTGACGGTCCTCCCCCTGGCTCCGGCTGAGGTCAAACGGGCGGTGGCTGCCAACGGCGCCGCATCCAAGACACAGGTTCAACGGGGCGTCCAGCGGCTCTTACGGCTCTCGGCTCCGCCAAAGCCGAGTCACGTCGCCGACGCCCTCGGGCTGGCTCTCACCGGACTCTCGCGAGTAACCGGGCGGCTGCCCCGATGATCGCCTCGCTTCGCGGGAAGCTCAGGAAGAAGCTGGAGGACCGGGTGGTGGTGGAGTCCGGCGGGGTCGGCTACGAGGTGTTCCTGCCTCCCGTGGCG
>JACQCL010000227.1 GCA_016201645.1 Candidatus Rokuibacteriota bacterium | reverse complement strand
TCCGGGACATCACCGACCGGCTCAGGGCCGAGGAGGCCCGGCGGGAAGCCGAGGCGATGAAAGCGATCACAGAACTGGCGCGGGCCACGGCCCACGAGATTAACAACCCCCTCACCGCGCTCATCGGGAATCTCACGCTGCTCCAGGGCGAGGGAGCCCTGGACGATGAGAAGGCGGAGCGGGCGAAGGTCGCGGTGGACATGGGGTTCCGCATCCGCGACATCGTGGCCCGCATCATGCGGATCACCCGCCGCGAGGTGGACCGGGGGATTCCTGAAATGCCGATGCTGGACATCCGGAAATCCAGCGACCCCGACGCCGGCACCCGGGCGGGGGACGCGCCGCCGCGGCCTCGAGAAAACTAGCCTTTCGTCAGGCGGGCGAGGACCTCATCAATGGCCTTGTCGGCCAGGGCGCGCACCTCCTCGCGGGTGAGCGGCTGGATCGGGTGCGGGAGCACCACCGTCTGATACTGGCGGGCGCCGAGCGCCTCAGCCTGGGCCCGCGCGGCCTTCACGAACTCGGCAGAGATCACCGTGGCCGTCGGAAGCCCCTGGTCCTCGAAGAAGACGCCGTCGTGCACACTGCACGTTGTGCACGACCCTCAGTCGGCCAGGGCTTCGACGACGACGTCGCTCTCGCTCAGGATTTGCTGTCGCAGCTCGTCAGGGGCCGGCCTCGCGAAGGTCGGCTTCTTCCGCCTGAGGATCGCCTTCGGCTTCGCTCGCTCTTTCAGGAGTTCCTCGATCCGGTCAAGGAGATGGTTCCCTTTCGGCTTCGAGATATCGAGGAGCGTGATCACCTTGCCGTCCAGCGACGGCGGCCGATGGGCCGTCTTGCGAGGCACCGCCACTGAATCCGTCGGGTCCAGGTAGCGATCATCCTTGGGCATGCTGGTCCTCCCTCACTCGGGGGTCTGGATCTTCTTGATCACCAGGTTGGAGCCGTTGGGGAACGTCCATCCCGGGATCACCGCCGAAAACCGCCCCGCCGTCCCCCCGGCCACCAGGATTTTCAAATGCTCGGGCGCGCGGAACTTGGCGATCAGCGTCCCGTCCGTCTCCGGGTTCGGGATGCCCGCCAGGACACTCTCGGGCAGCCCCTCGCCCCCGTCCTTGCCCGGCAGCAACTCCTTGACCGGCTTCCGGAGCAGCTCCCAGAGGAAGCGCTGAATGTCCTTCTTGGACCAGCCATCTCCGGCGATGGTCCGCACATGTTCGGGGGAGAGGACGACGAGCGTGTCTCCGAGGGCGGTGGCCTTGTGGTGCCAGACGACCCCCAGGCTCCGCCCGATGGTGGTCAGCAGGTCCTTCGCGGTCCTGCTTTTATGGTCGTAGATCCCCTGGGGAGAGTCGCCGGCGAACGCCGCGACGGTGCTGTCCCCCGGCGCGAAGCCGTGCTCGACGTGGAGCGGCTCCCAGGGGTTCTCCTCTTCAGACTCTCCGATGCAATAGGTGTAGCGGCCGGGGTGGCCCATGGTGGACATGCTGATCACTCCCGGCCGGGCGCCTCCAAGGTTCACGGCGATAAGCCGCAGGGCTCGCCCGATCGTCGCGTTCGCCCGCCAGCCCGGACCAAACACGCCCACCCCGCAGTTGACGTCGAGGCGCTTACGGATCGGCCCGTTGATGATGAAAAGGGGCGAGGAGAAGTTGGTCGTGGCCGCCACGCCGTGCAGGTCGAAGGCCTCGTCGCACATCGCCTCGACGCCGGCGATGACCACGGGGAGGTACTCCGGCCGGCACCCGGCCATGACCGCGTTGACCGCGATCTTCTCGACGGTGGCCCGGCCGTAGTTCGGGGGGACGAGGGCAATCAGCTCGTCCGCCGGGCGCCCCGACGCCTGAATCGCCCGTTCCACCCGCGGGAGCGTGGGCGGGATCACGGGCAGGCCATCGGTGACGCCCCGCGCGTAGAGATCCTCGATGGCGTCGGCCTGGGAGTCGGGACCGCTGGACCGCTTCGTCGTCCGCGGCATGCCCCCCAGCCTACCAGAAAAAACCCCCTCACCCAACCCTCTCCCCCGCTGGGGGAGAGGCCAAAGGTGAGGGGGACGGCAGGACGGCGGCGAATGTCTGGCGGCGCTCGCTAGTCCTTGGGAGCCATCAGCTTCACTGTCACCCGACGATTCTTGGCCTGTTCCTCAGGGGTGCCGCCATCGGCGAGTTGGCCAACTCCGGCCGACCGAATCCGCGCCGTGTCCACCCCCCGCTCCACCAGGTAGCGGCGCACCGTCTCCACCCGCTTCTCGCTGAGCTTGAGGTTGTACTCGCGCGACCCGACCGAGTCCGCGTAGCCCTGCAGCTCTACGGTGAGCTTGGGATTGTCCCGGAGCTTCTTGACCAGGACCAGGAGGTAAGCCTGAGCCGCCTGATCGAGGTCCCACTTGTCGAAGCCGAACTGCACGTTGGCGGGTTTCCCCTGAGCGCGCGCTTTGCCGTCGGCCGGTGCGGGCGCGGGGGTGTTGACCGCCGCAGCGGGACTGAGAGTGTCGCCGGGGCCTCCCTCCCGGCTTTGACTGCTGTCGGGTTCGTGCGGCTGCGATGTGATCTCTACCGCCTTGTCATGGACCCAATCAATTGCGGCGCAGCCCGCCAGGAAGACCAAGAGAGCCCCGAGCATGATCCCGATCCTCAAAGTCTGTCGCATAGCACCCTCCTCCTCCAACGCCAGGGCTGCAACAGACTTGCCAGGTGGGACCGCGGCAAAATTCCAGCAGAAACGAGTGGATGCGGAGACTGGAGAGCCGGCCAGGCGGCTGCCGGCGTTACGCCTTCAACAGTGGAAGTCGGCCACCTGACGCTCCCTTCCGCCACGCGGGCCCGGCCGACAATGGCCTCTGTGTTCCCTACGCCCTTGCGAGAGCAGGACGTCAGCAGCTAGCCGACAAAGCCTTCGACCGGCACCAGCCGCTTCGCCACGGGATCGACTGCCAGGAAGAGGCTCTCGAGTGCCACAGCACCCAGCAGCGCGGGACCTGCTGGAGCAATGAAGCACCGCGTGGCCGTCTCCCGGCCATCCACGGCCAGGCGGACCTCCGCGATGGGCCACACATCCCTCTGCCCGCCAGCCATGATGATGGGTTGCGAGCGAGTTGCTGTCAGCCCGAGACGGTCTGCCAGGGGTCGCGGAACGACGAGCAGTGTCGCTCCCGTGTCCACAAGGAGATCCACCTCCTCGCTCGGCCCGGCCGGGCCAGTCAGTCGGCCCTTGACGCTGAACAGTCCCATCTGGCGGCCCCAGCGCCTATTCTATCTCATCTGGTCTTCAACTAAAGTCCAGCCGAATCAATTGCGCTCTACCGTCCGCGGCGCCACCAGTGGTGGACGAGGTTGTCCACCACCTGCGCCAGCTGGCCGATCGTACGGCACTCCCTCACGACGTCGCAGTGTGGGGCATAGAGCGGGAGCACACTGTCGCCGATCCCCCACCCCCACTGCCCCT
>JACQCL010000209.1 GCA_016201645.1 Candidatus Rokuibacteriota bacterium | reverse complement strand
GGAGGTGCGCCGTGAAGGCGGGAATTCATCCTGAGTACGTCGAAACAACCATCACGTGTGCGTGCGGAGAGGTCATCCACACCCGCTCCACCCGGTCTCAGATTCGGGTGGAAGTGTGCTCCAAATGCCACCCCTTCTTTACCGGCAAACAAAAGCTGGTGGACACGGCCGGCCGGGTCGAGCGCTTCCAGCGGAAGTACAAGAGGAAAACCGGGACAGAGGGGTAAGATCCGGTCCGGCGGCTCGCCGGCTGCCGGGTCGGGGAGGGTGTCGGTCCTGGGGTTGGGGTTGTCGCTGAGCCGCCCCCCTCGGGGGATTTGTCCGTCGGCCTCGATTCTTCCGGCTTGCTCCAGTCCCGCCCTTCACGTTCCCCGCCCACCGCTCTCTCCGGTTTCGAGCGTTCGCTGTCCCGAGGTGAGGCCCCGGAATGTTTGAGAGGCTGCGCCAGATCGAAGAACGATACCTGGAACTCGAGCGCCTGCTCGCCGACCCGCAGGTGATCGGGCAGCCGTCGGAGTATGCCCGCCACGCCAAGGCCGCGAGCGAGCTCGGCCTCGTGGTTCGACGCTTCGGCGAGTACAAGGGGGTCCTCGCACGGATCGGCGAGGCGCGCCACATTCTGGCCGAAGAGACGGATCGGGAGCTGCGCGAGCTGGCTCAGTCCGAGTTGGAGGAGCTCACCCGACGTCAAGCCGCCCTGGAGGAGGAGCTCAAGCGACTCCTGACGCCGCGGGATCCCAACGACGAGCGGAACGTTTTCATGGAAATCCGGGCCGGAGCCGGCGGTGACGAGGCCGGCCTGTTCGCCGCCGATCTCAGCCGCATGTACTGGAAGTACGCGGAGCGCCGGGGCTGGAAGGTGGAAATCGTGGATCGCCACCCCACGGGCGTCGGCGGGTTCAAGGAAGTGATCCTGTTCATCCAGGGGAAGGGGGCCTGGAGCCGGCTCAAATTCGAGCGCGGCGTCCACCGAGTTCAGCGGGTGCCTGTGACCGAGTCTTCGGGGCGGATCCACACTTCAACCGTGACCGTGGCGGTCCTGCCCGAGGCCGAGGATGTGGAGGTCAAGGTCAACGAGCAGGACCTCCGCGTGGACGTGTTCCGGTCCTCCGGTCCTGGCGGACAGGGGGTGAACACGACGGATTCGGCGGTGAGGATCACCCATCTCGCCACCGGGCTCGTCGTGACCTGCCAGGATGAGCGGTCTCAGATCAAGAACCGGGCCAAGGCGCTCCGGGTGCTCAAGGCCCGGCTGCTCGAGCGCGCCCAAGAGGACCAGCGCGCCCAGATCGCGGCCGACCGGCGTAGCCAGGTCGGGACTGGCGAGCGGAGCGAGCGCATCCGCACCTACAACTTCCCGCAGGCGCGGGTCACCGATCATCGGATCAACCTGACCCTCCACAAACTGCCCCAAGTGCTGGAGGGTGACCTGGACGAGCTGATCGAGGCGCTCCAGGCCTCCGACCAGGCCGAGCGCCTGGCTCAGATCACGACGTGAAGACGCTTGCCGTGGCGCCGACCGTGGGCGGGTTGCTTGCCGAGGGGGCGAGGGCGCTCGAGGGCGCTGGGCTGCCGACAGCTCGTCAGGACGCTGAGTGGCTGCTGGCTCAGGCGCTGGGGATCGAGCGGTTTCGGCTCTGCCTGGACCCTGACCGGGGCGTCCGGGCGCTGGAGGCCGAGGAGTTTAGGCGCCTGATCGAGCGCCGACGGGCGCGTGAGCCTCTTCAATATATCCTGGGTTTCGAAGAATTCCGGGGGCTTCGCCTCAAGACGACGCCTCTGGCGTTGATCCCCCGCCCCGAGACTGAACTGCTCGTCGAATGGGCGATCGAGCTGGACCAAACGGACGGCCCCTGGCGCGTGGCGGTGGACGTGGGTGCCGGAGGGGGGGCGATTGCTTGCGCCCTGGCGGCTGCCGCCCCGCGCCTTCGGGTTGTGGCGGTCGAGCGCTCCCCGGGGGCGCTGGCCCTCGCTGCGGTGAACGTTGGCGCCCTGGGCCTTCGAGGGAGGGTGTCCCTCGTGGCGGGAGATCTCCTCGAGCCGCTGGCCGGGCTCGCCGTTGGCGCCGATCTGGTCGTCTCCAACCCTCCGTATATCCCAACGGCCATGCTAAGCCAACTCCCCCGCGAGGTGAGCGACTGGGAGCCACGCGACGCGCTGGACGGCGGTCTCGACGGGATGGCGGTGCATCGGCGCCTCGTCGCTCGGTCCCCGCGCGCTCTGAAGCCCGGGGGGTGGCTCCTCATGGAGATGGGGGAGGGTCAGGCCGAGCCGCTCAGAGAGTGTATGGAGGCGAACGGCTTTGAGCGGATCGAGGCGCGCAAGGATTTGCGTGGAGTCGAGCGGATGATCGGCGGGAAGAGAGGCTAATGGCAGCCCGGCTCGAGATCGAAGGGGGCGTGCGGCTCCAGGGGGAGGTGTCCGCCAGCTCGGCGAAGAACGCGGCGCTCCCGGCCCTGGCGGCCTCGCTGCTCACGGCGGAACCCGTCGTGCTGGAGAACCTCCCGGCGCTGGCCGACGTCACCACGATCCGCCAGCTGCTCGAGCGGCTTGGGGCCGAGTTCTCCGAGCTGCCAGGCGGCGGAACGCGGGTCCAGGTGTCCCGGCTGAAGAGCCACGAGGCGCCGTACGAGCTGGTCTCGACCATGCGCGCCTCGGTGCTGGTGCTGGGACCACTGCTGGCCCGGACGGGGGTGGCCCGCGTGGCCCTTCCCGGCGGATGCGCGATCGGGCTTCGACCCATTGACCAGCACCTGAAGGGGCTCACACGCCTCGGCGCCGACATCGAGATTGAGAACGGGTTCGTACAGGCCCGCTCGAGCCGGCTCAAGGGGTGCCGGATCACCTCGGATCTGGTCACCGTGACCGGCACGGAAAACCTGATGATGGCCGCAGCGCTTGCGGAAGGGACCACGGTGATCGAAAATGCGGCCCGGGAACCGGAGGTTGTCGACCTCGCCTGGCTTCTCCAGGCGATGGGGGCCCGGATCGACGGCGCCGGCACCGAACGGATCGAGATCGTGGGTGTCCCGGAGCTCGGCGGCTGTCGTCATCGCATCCTCCCGGATCGGATCGAAACAGGCACCCTCCTGGTGGCCGGCGCCATCACCGGCGGCGACGTGACCGTGACAAATGCGGTGCCCCGAAACCTCTCAGCCCTCCTGGCCAAGCTTGAGGAGGCGGGCGCCCTCCTGGAAGTGGGGGAGGACCGGATTCGCTGCCAGGGTCCGGAACGGCCGCGCCCGACCGATCTGATCACCAGTCCCTTTCCGGGCTTCCCCACGGACATGCAGGCTCAGATGATGGCTCTCATTGGACTGGCCGACGGCCTGTCAAGGGTCACGGAAACCATCTTCGAGAATCGATTCATGCATGCCGCCGAGCTCTGCCGGATGGGGGCCCGGATCGAGATCGATGGGGCCACGGCCATCGTCCGCGGCGTCGAGCACTACGAGGGAGCCCCCGTGATGGCCACCGATCTCCGCGCGTCCGCCTCGCTGGTGCTGGCGGGTCTGGCGGCCAAGGGAAGGACCGGGGTCTCGCGCGTCTATCACTTGGACCGCGGGTACGAGCGGCTGGAAGCCAAGCTGCAGAAGCTCGGTGCCAAGATCCAGAGGCTTCCATGACCAAGCAACTCACGCTGGCGCTGCCCAAGGGCCGGTTGCTCGAGCCCGCGCTCAAGATGCTGCGGAGCATGGGACTGGACGGGGTCGAGGCCGACTCGCGGAAGCTGATCTTCGCGGACGAGCGTCGCGGGCTCCGGTTCTTGATTCTGAAGCCCGCCGATATCCCGACCTACGTGGAGTACGGCGCCGCCGACCTCGGCATCGTGGGCAAGGACATCCTCCTGGAGCAGGAGCCCGATGTCTATGAGCCGCTCGACCTCGGCTTCGGCTTCTGCCGGCTGGTCGTGGCGGAGCCCCTGGCGCTCTGGGAGCGGGACGATCCGGCCAAATGGTCGTGGGTTCGGGTGGCGACCAAGTATCCGACCCTGACCGAGCGCTACTTCTCCGAGCGGGGGATCCAGGTGGAGATGATCCGCCTCGACGGCTCCATCGAGCTGGCGCCGCTGGTCGGTCTCGCCGACCGGATCGTGGACCTCGTCCAGTCGGGGGAGACGCTGCGTGCCAACGGTCTCGTCGAGGTCGCGGAGATCATGCGTTCCACCGCGCGGCTGATCGTGAACCGCGCCTCGCTCAAGACCGAGTACTCTCCGGTGAGCCAGCTCGTCGAACAGATGAAGAAGCAGGTGGCACGCCCGTGACGTGCCTCAAGCTCGACACCCGCACCCTGGGGGTCCCGGGCGTCGTCAAGGCCCTGGACCGATCCCCCGCGGAGGTGGATCCCGAGATCCGTGGCCGGGTGGAGGCAATCTTGTCCGCCGTCAAGGAGCGAGGGGATGCCGCCCTGGTCGAGTTCACCGAGCGCTTCGACGGGGCGAGGCTCACTCCGCGGGAGCTTCCCATCGGCGCCGGCGAGTTTGAGGCCGCCGAACGGGCGGTGGGTCCAGACACCATGCGGGCCCTTCGATATGCGGCGACTCGGATCGAGAACTTTCACCGCCACACGCTGCCTCGTTCCTGGTGGATCGAGGATAGCAATGGCTCTCTGCTGGGTCAGCAGGTGCGCCCGCTGGAGCGGGTCGGCGTCTACGTGCCCGGCGGCCGGGCGGCCTATCCCTCGACGGTCCTGATGACGGCGGTCCCGGCGCGCGTGGCGGGAGTGCGGGAGATCGTCCTCGTCTCGCCGCCGGCGTCGGACAAGTCGCTGAACGCCGCGGTGCTCGCGGCGGCGCGGGTTGCCGGCGTCACGGAGGCCTACAGGGTTGGGGGGGCTCAGGCCATCGCGGCCCTGGCCTACGGGACGGAAACCATCCGCCGGGTTGACAAGATCGT
>JACQCL010000208.1 GCA_016201645.1 Candidatus Rokuibacteriota bacterium | reverse complement strand
GCCCCGATCAGCCCCGCAACCATCCCCTCACGGATGACGCTGCCCCAGGCGCCCAGGAGCGCCCGGCCCAGGGCGCGGTGGCCCAGGAAGAAGTAGGCGAGCATCCCGGCCGAGGCCAGCAGATTTCCCACGAGGATGGCCCACCAGACGAGGCCGCTCATGACCGATTGGGCGAAGATCACGCCGAGTGCCAGGAAGAAGACCTCGAAGCAGGCGAAGAGGAGGACGATGGCCCAGACCAGCCCCGGCTCGCGGTCGGCGGCGGCCAGCAGGACCGCGCAGAAGATGCCGAAGGCGACAAAGGCCAGGCCGTGGAGGACGGTATAGCCCAGGACGATGGCCGGCGTGATCTGAACCTCCTGGACCGTTCGAAGTCCCTGAAAGACCGCTGCGCCCAGGAGCGCCGGGGTTTCGAACGGCCGGCTTTTGGCCAGATCGAAGAGGAGAAACCAGACCGCGACGGCTGCCGCGCCGATCAGCCCTGCCACGACTCCCTCGCGCATCACGCGCCCCAGCGAGGAGAGCACGGTGCGGCCCAGGGCGCGGTGGCCCAGGAAGAAGTAGGCGAGCATCCCGGCTGAGGCCAGGAGGTTCGCGGCAAAGATCTCCCACCAGAGGATGGCGCCGAGGAGGAACCGGGCCAGGATCCCGATCAGGCCGAGGAAGAAGATCTGGAAGACCGCGAAGAGCGCAACGAAGGCCAGGAGAAGCGTCGGCTCGCGGTCGGCCGAGGCGATCAGGACGGCGCACAGGATGCCGAACGCGACGAAGGCGAGGCCGTGCAGAACCGTGTAGCGGAGCACGAGGCTGGCGGTGATCTGGAGCGCTCCCGGATCCCGGAGGGCGTGGAAGACGGCCGCTCCCAAGAGCGCCGGGGTTCGGAGCGGGGCGCCGGCGAGGATGTCGAAGACAAGAAACCACACCGCCACGATGGCGCCGCCGATCAGGCCGGCGACGATCCCCTCGCGGAGGACTCGGCGGTCAAAAAGCTCCATGCGCTCCTCCCTCCGCCGGGACGGCGTCTGCTGGCTCTTCTCCTTCGCCCACCCACTGAAAATAGACGATCGTCATCGCGATGAGGAACGCCAGTGGCCCACCCACCCACATGATGACGCCGCCCAGGCGCTGGTCCTCGAGCGGGGACAGCCCCCACTGAAGCGGGGCGCTTCCGTAGAACGGGTAGAGGACCTCGTCGGCCAGCGTGATGAACGCAGCCACGGGGACCATCGGGATCCCGGCCACGAAGAGGTAGAGGAGCCGCGCGGGCGGCGCCAGCCGGGGCCACTCAGGAAGCGGGCTCAGGATCGGCCACCAGAGAAGGAGCGCCCCCACTATGAACAGGAGATGCTCCAGGATGTGGGCATCATGATGCCTGAGCGCCCACTCGTACGGGGCCGGGAAGTGCCATGCCGCGAACACGACGGAGTAAATCGAGAGCGCAACCACGGGACGGGTGAGCTGTCGCCCCACGCGTGCGAGCCCCGGGATCATGAGAAGCGGGCGCAGGAGCCACCCGGGGATGCCCGCGAGCAGGAGGGGCGGGATCACGAGGGTCAGCAGCAAGTGCTGCACCATGTGGGCGCTCACGAGCGCACGCTCGGAAAGGTCGTGGAGGGGGCCGTTGACGGTCGCCAAGGTGATACCCAGGGCACCCAAGAAGGCCGCGATCCGCCACCGGGAGCCACGGCCGGCCCAGCCGTAACGGCGTCGGAGGGGCCCGACTGCCAGGAGATAGGACCCGGCGAGCAGCACGAGGCTCCACACGGTCTCCGGGTGAAGCTCGCCGTGGGTCCAGGCGGTCACGGCTGGGCCACCACGAAGGCGCCGAAGAGGGCCATGAGCGCGAGGGTGATGAGGATGGCGATCGCGAGGGGGCCGACGAAGAGGCCGGTGAAGGTCCGGTGGTCTGATTTCAAGTGCATGAAGAACATCACGACCAGGGAGAACTTGGCGGCCGAGAGCACGATCAGCACGGGTGCCAGGACGCGCTCGAAGATGGTGAGGTAGAAGACCGAGATCTCCACGGCCGTGATGACCGACAGCACGGCGGCGACGACGAGGTACGTCCTGACCGGCGGGTGCTGGGAGTGCTCAGCCATAGTTCTTCCTCACTGGATGAGGTAGACCACGGTGAAGATCACGATCCACACGATGTCCACGAAGTGCCAATAAAGTCCCGCGATCTCGACGAGCAGCGAATCGGCCCGAGTGAGGCGGTTTCGGAGGGCCAGCACCCAGAGCGACAGGAGCCAGAGGACGCCCACGCTCACGTGGGCGCCGTGAAAGCCGGTGAGGACGAAGAAGGAGGCGCCGAAGAGGTTCACCTGGAGCGTCAGGCCCTCGCTGACGAAGGTGCGAAACTCGTAAACCTGGAATCCGAGGAATATCATTCCGAAGAAGGGGGTGCCGAAGAGCCAGAGCTTGGCCCCGAGGGCGTCCCCGCGCTGAACGGCCGCCAGCGCCAACACCATGAGGAGGCTCGACATCAGGAGGACGAACGTGCTGATGGACGTCAGCGGGATGTTGAGGATCTCGTGAGGGTGGGGGCCGACGGCGCTCTTGCCCTTGTACACGAGATAGGTGGCGATGAGAGATCCGAAGAACATGCACTCGGAGCCCAGGAACGCCCAGACCCCCATCTTGCGATGATCCAGCCCTGTCGCGCCGAAGGTGGCCTCGTGGGCCGAGCTCATGACCGATATTCGAAGGCCCAGGCATAGACCCCGAAGACCACGATCAGGAATCCGGCCACGACCAGCGCCACGTGGGTGAGGGCGCCCGTGGCCGCGACCAGGATGCCCGCCGCCACCAGGATCGGGTAGTAGGAGGGCGGTGGCAGGTGGAGCTCGCGGGGGACGGGCGGCGCCATCTCCCGCGGAACACGACCCGTCTTCAGGGCCCAGAGCTCATCGCGATGGTGGACCGTGGGGATTTCCGCGAAGTTGTATTCGGGGGGCGGGGAGGCGACCGCCCACTCGAGCGTCCGGCCGTCCCAGGGGTCAGCGGGCGCCGGCGCCCCGGCCCTCAGGCTCGCGACGGCGGCGCCAGTGAAAACGAGAATTCCCAGCCCCAGGATGAACACCCCGACGGTGGACACGAGGTTCCAGAGGTCCCAGCCGAGCCCCGGGGCGTACGTGTAGATGCGCCGGGGCATTCCCATGAGCCCCAGGAAGTGCATGGGGAAGAAGGTCACGTTGAAGCCGAGGAACATCAGCCAGAAATTCCACCGGCCGGCGCGCTCGCTCAGCATCCGCCCGGTGAGCTTGGGCCACCAGTAGTAGATCCCGGCGAAGAGGCCGAAGAGGCTGCCGCCGACGAGCACGTAGTGGAGGTGGGCGACGACGAAGTAGGAGTCCTGCTGCTGCATGTCCACCGGCGGCGAGGCGTGCATGATCCCGCTGAGGCCCCCCATGAGAAACATCGCGATGAACCCGAGGGCGAACCAGAGCGCGGTGGTGAACCGGATCCGGCCGCCCCACAGGGTGGCGATCCAGTTGAAGATCTTCACGCCGGTCGGGATCCCGATGAGCATCGTCCCGATGGAAAATGCGGAGTCGGCGACCGCGCCCAGGCCGACCGTGAACATGTGATGGCTCCACACGCCGAACCCGAAGAAGCCGATGAGGATCCCCGAGTACACGACGACGGGGTAGCCGAAGAGGGGCTTTCGGGCGAAGGTGGGGAGGACCTCCGAGACGATCCCCATGGCCGGCAGGATGAGGATGTACACCTCCGGGTGGCCGAAGAGCCAGAAGAGGTGCTGCCAGAGGAGGGGGTTGCCTCCTGCGGCCGGGTTGTAGAAGTTCGTGCCGAAGAACCGGTCGAACATCAGGAAGATGAGCCCCACGGTGACGGTCGGGAAGGCCAGGATGATCAGGAACTGCGTGATCAGCGTCATCCAGACGAAGACGGGGAGCCGCATGAAGTTCATCCCGGGGGCCCGCATGTTCAGGATCGTCACGATGAAGTTGAACCCGGCGATCAGGGAGGAGATACCGAGGATCAGAAGCCCGAGCAGCCAGAAATCAATGTTCGGGCCCGGGGAGAACTGCTTGGCGGTGAGGTTGGCATAGCCGAACCAGCCCGCGTTCGGCGCCGCCCCGAAAAAGAAGCTCGCGTTCAGGAAGAGGCTGCCGAAGAGGAAGATCCAGTAGGAGAGAGCGTTCAGGCGGGGGAAGGCCACGTCGCGGGCGCCGATCATCAGCGGGACGACGTAGTTGAAAAAGGCCGCGTTGAGCGGCATCACGGCCAGAAACACCATCGTGGTCCCGTGCATCGTGAAGAGCTCGTTGTACGTCCCCGCGCTGAGGAAGGCGCCCTCCGGCCGGGCCAGCTGGAGGCGGATGAGGAGCGCTTCGATCCCTCCCACCAAGAAAAAGGCGAACGCGCTCACGCCGTAAAGGATCCCGATCCGCTTGTGATCCACCGTGGTGATCCAGCCCCGGATACCGCGGCTCATTTAAGGCTCCCGAGGTAGGCCACCAGGACCGCGATCTGGTCATCGGTCAAAGGCAG
>JACQCL010000006.1 GCA_016201645.1 Candidatus Rokuibacteriota bacterium | reverse complement strand
TGAGCGCACCGCGACCTCACGCTCTAACCGCCTCCCAAGCCGATCCTTCTCGACCTCAAGATCGTAGCGGCTCTGCAAGTTGAGCCAGAACCGCTCAGAGGCGCCAAAATACCGCGCCAGACGGAGCGCGGTATCAGCTGTGATCGACCGCTGCCCATGTACGATCTCGTTAATCCGACGAGGAGGGACGGTGATATCCTTAGCCAGCTGATACTGGCTGATCCCCAAGGGATTTAGAAATTCCTCGAGGAGGATCTCGCCGGGATGAATGACCGGCAGCTTCCGCGCCACTGCTGAACCTCCTAGTGGTAGTCGATAATCTCCACATCATGCGCATCGCCCTCGCCCCAGCGAAAGCAGATGCGCCACTGATCGTTGATCCGGATGCTGTACTGACCCCCCCGGTCGCCCGAGAGCTTTTCGAGCCGGTTGCCAGGCGGTATCCGAAGATCCGCCAAGGTCTCAGCCGCGTCCAGCATCAAGAGCTTGCGGCGCGCGACCCGCTGGAGATCCCTCGACCAGCGCCGGGACAGTTTGCGGTTGAAGACCTTTTCGGATTAACGTCAAGCGTTACGATATGGGCTGCGTAACCCGGCGACTGCCTCGGCGACGAAGGTACGCAGATCCTTCTGCCGTAAGGATCCGAGGCGCGTTCTCATTACTTGGGCGCGCTTCAACGAGGAAATTTGGGCTCAGGAGAAGCCCGATGCCGATGGCTTTCTGCTGAGACAGGAGTTTCCGATCCCAGACCCCTAAGGCCCCACACGACCTTTGTCTGGTAACAGACCGTCCACCCGCTCCCGGCCCTCCTTGATGCCGTAGAACAAGGGTGCAGTT
Source organism: Candidatus Rokuibacteriota bacterium (assembly GCA_016201645.1). GTDB lineage: Bacteria > Methylomirabilota > Methylomirabilia > Rokubacteriales > CSP1-6 > JACQCL01. The sequence continues at coordinate 2,888 of JACQCL010000006.1, read as the reverse complement.
CACAGACGGTGAGGATGAGTTGGGCCAGGGCCAGAAAGGAAATTGAAGTGCCATCGAGTCATCGAGAGTTGGGGTATTTCTCTCTGGCGAAAGGTGGCAATAATCCGGATCATCCGGAGCGGCTCGCCGTCGAGCGCGGCGATGGCGCAGCCGAGGCTGTCCAGCACCCGGATCTTCAGCTGCTCACGGGCGGTCTCCGAGAGGTCGCTGTGCGACGCGCGGGTTACAAAGGCGGCCAGTTGCTCGACGAGTGTCATGGATCATGCCCTCTCCGTGCGCCGGCGCATAGGAAGGATAAAAGCCCTTTCTCGGTTCTTCCGCTCAGGCCCGCTGGGGCAGCCGCCTACCCCTCAGCGGGGCCAGGAGCATGGGCGATGCTACAGATTTCTTCAAGGGACGGTGGTGGAACATAGAGCGAGGAAGGACTCCCGGCCTCAGGCCCTCTGGATGGGGGTGTAGCACCGCAGCTCAATCTTGTTACCATCAGGGTCCAAGATTTTGAACTGCAGGCCATGCCCCTGGGCACCCCACCCCGGGCGCACCTCTTCTACGATTCGCACCCCCTTGGCCTTCAGCTCGGCGTGTAGCTGGTACATGTCCGTGGGCCCCAGGACCAGGCAGTAATGGTCCATGTTGGGCGTGGCTTTCTCCCCGGCGGGGTCGGGCCGGATGTCGATGATGGTCTGAGGCGACACCCGGGCTGAAACGGCCCCAACCTTGCCCTGGCGGAACTCCTCCAGCCGCAGTAGCTCCAGCCCCAAGATGTCTCGATAGAATGTGAGCGCGGCTTCGACATCTCTGGTGTTCACGACCACATGATCGAATCCCACCACGTTCATCGCTACACCTCCAGGCCTTTATGGGTTGACATTTCCAGGCAGAAACACCTCCGCCGCCGTGGTATCGAGGGGCTTACTGGATTCAGCCATGGTCTTATTCCTTCAGCTACCGAGCGACACGGCAAACACCGCATACACCCAGAGTACTGTAAGCAAGAAGAAGAACAGGCGAAACATGACGTAACCCGGGACAAGCGGGCCCCGGGGCCTCCTGGTCCATTGAGTGTATCCGAGAGAACGCTCCATCTCGACCGCCATACTGATGAAATGCTCGAAGAGCCGGCCGAGACGCTCGATATAGATTCAGAAGATCGCAATAACCACAAAACCTGCGACCCTCGCCGCCATCGCGGCCCGCATGTCGAACTGTCCCTTGCCGAACGCGACGATCCCCACGCCCCCGATCACCGGGAAGAAGATCGAGAACAAGGCGAAACGCAGATTCGCGTAGTGCCGGATAGTTTGGACGGCCTCAGTGTATTCGTGCCGCATATCTTCTCGAGATCGCTGCTGATCCTCCTCGCCCATTTGATGCCTTTGGGTAACTCCATCAACGATCAAGCCGCACGGCAAAGACCCATAGGGTTCAATTATAGACGCGGAGGATTTCGTAGAGCGTGGTGCGCTGGGCGGGGGTGAAGCCGGTCTCACGAATCAGCGCGCACACTTCCTCGACCGTCGTCTTGTTCACGAAGTCCGCTGCGGCGTGGACGTTCTCCTCGAACAGGGTGCCGCCGAAGTCGTCGGCCCCGAAGTGGAGCGCCACCTGGCCGGTGCGCTTGCCCTCCGAGAACCAGGAGGCCTGGATGTGGGGGAAGTTGTCCAGGTAGAGGCGCGACACCGCGAGCATGCGGAGGTACTGGTTCGGGCCGGCGTAGTGCTTGATCCATTTCTCCAAGAGCGTGTTGCCAGGCTTGAAGGACCACGGGACGAAGGCCGTGAAGCCCGCGTATTCGTCCTGCAGATCGCGAATCGCATCGAAGTGGTCGAGGACGTCCTCGGGCTGCTCCACGTGGCCGTACATCATGGTGGCGGTGGACTTGAAGCCGAGCCGGTGGGCCTCGCGGTGAACCTCGAGCCACGCAGACGGCCCGCCCTTCTTGGGCTCGATCCGCCTCCTGATCCGTTCTGAGAGCACCTCGGCTCCGCCGCCGGGGAGCGAATACTGGCCGGCCTCCTTCAACCTGGCGAGGATCTCCCGCACCGGGAGCCCCGCCACCTGGCTCATGGTTTGAATCTCTGAGGCGGTGAAAAAGTGCGGCGTCATCCGGGGGAAGCGGCGGCGGGTCTCGCGGACGAGGGTGAGGTAGTAGTCGAGCGGGATCTCGGGGTTGTGGCCGCCCTGCAGGAGGACCGTCGTGGCGCCCTTGGCGGCTGCGAATTCCACCTTTTGGAGGACTTCGTCGACCGTGAGGGTGTAGGCCTCGGGGTCGCCGGGCTTGCGGTAGAAGGCGCAGAACTGGCAGTCGGTGACACAGACGTTGGTGTAGTTGGGATTCGAGTCGATGACGAAGGTGACGACCTTGTCGGGATGGCGCTGGAACCTGGCCGCCTGCGCCAGCGTTCCCAGCTCCAGCAGCGGAGCCTCGGTCAGGAGCCAGTGCCCTTCTTCGCGGCCGAGGCGCTTGCCGGCCTCGCTCTTGTGTCGGATTTCCTCGAGCATCGGGCTTAATTCCAGATTTTGATCACGTTGTAGAGCGCGTCGCGCTCGACGGGGATCTTGCCGGCGTCGCGAATCATGCGGAGGAGCTGCTCGCGCGCAAGGCCCGCGGGGCTTTCCGCCTTCGCTGCGTGGGCGATCCGCTCGTCTTCCAGGGTGCCGTTGATATCGTCGGCGCCGAAGTTCAAGGCGATCGAGGCCGTCGCCTCGCCGATCATGATCCAGTACGCCTCGACGTGGGGGAAGTTGTCCAGAAGCAGCCTCGACGCTGCGATGGTCCTGAGATCGTCGGTCGGGGGTGTCTGGCGCGGGACGAGCTTGGTGTCCCCGACCTGATAGGCCAACGGGATGAATGTGAGGAATCCCTCGGACTCGTCCTGCTGGCGCCT
>JACQCL010000235.1 GCA_016201645.1 Candidatus Rokuibacteriota bacterium | reverse complement strand
GTAGGCGGGGCGCCGGGCGGTGTCGTGGTCCGCTACGGCTCCCCTCAGCACCGGAGGGCTAGCCTCGATTTTCACGCGAGGCGATGGGACTAACGAAGGGGCGCCCAGACGACCGGCACCGCCGAGGATCGACGCGTGTGTTTCGGCCAACATCGTTATCCGATAGGGTGAAGTCAACGATGCCGATCGACATCGGCTCCGAGCCGGCCGTCAGGGGTGGTCCGACGCGAGGAAGTGCCGCCCGATGGGGCCAGGTCTCGTCTGGAAGTGGCCCGAACGCCAGCGCTGGTGGCCGAAAAAGTTTGGTGTCCCAAGATGTAGGTGCCATGCTCGCTCCTGACGATGCCTCCACCGAAAGGTCTAACGGATCCCGCCCGGTTCTTCGTGGAGCCGCAGCAGCCACGGCACCGGCAATACGAGGCGCTCCGGGCCTACTTCGCCGAAGGGATGCCGTCGGCCGAGGCCGCCCGCCGCTTCGGCTATACCCCGGGAGCGTTCCGGGTGCTCTGCCACGCCTTCCGCCACGGGCGACTCCACGACTTCTTCGCCGACGCCCCCCGTGGGCCGCAGGTCCAGACCAAGAAGGATCCGGCTCGCCCCCTGATCATCGCCCTGCGCAAACAGAACCTGTCGATCTACGACATCCACGACGCCCTGACGCACCAGGGACACCGGCTCAGCCTCACCGCGATTCACGAGGTGCTGCGCGCCGAAGGCTTCGCTCGCCTGCCGCGGCGCCGCGACGAGGAGCGGCCGCAGCGACCGCGGCCGGAGCGCGCGGCCGTCGCCGATGTCCGCCAGGTCAGGGTCGCCCCTCGCCGATTCGCGACCGCCATGGGCGGGCTGTTCGTATTCGTGCCCTGGCTGGTCCGGCTGGGCCTGGACGACTTGGTCAGCGCCGCGGGCCTGCCTGGGACCCGGATGATCCCCGCCGCGCATGCGGTCCGGGCCGCCCTCGCGCTCAAGCTCACGAGTACCGAACGGCGGAGCCACGTCATGGACCTCGTGTTCGACGAGGGACTGGCCCTGTGGGCCGGGCTCAACGTGCTGCCCAAGACGACGTTCCTCAGTCAGTACTCGAGCCGGCTCGGGCCACGGCGGCTGGCCACGTTGCTCGATGGCTGGGTGAAGACGCTCCGAGGCCACCAGGTGTTGCCCGGGCAGTCGTTCAATCTCGATTTTCACTCGATCCCGTTCTTCGGCGCCGACGAGTTCGTCGAGAAGCACTACGTCTCTCGGCGCAGTCGGCGGCAGAAGAGTGTGCTGGCCTTCCTGGCTCAGGACGGCGACACGCGGGTGCTGTGCTACTGCAACGCGGACCTGCGCAAGGGCGAGGAGGCCGACGAGGTACTCGCCTTCGTGCGCTTCTGGACGCGGCAGACGGGCCAGCCGCCGCCGCACCTGGTCTTCGACTCCCAGCTCACCACCTACCGCAACCTGGCGGCCGTGAACGCACGGGGCATCACCTTCATCACCTTGCGGCGCCGCACGCCGGCACTGCTCCGGGAGATGGCCCTGCAGCCCCGCGCGGCGTGGCGCACCGTGCAGCTCGACGTCCCCCATCGGCTCTACCAGACGCCCAAGGTCATCGACCAGCGCGTGCGGGTGCGCCCGTACGGGACCGATCCGTTGCGCCAGCTCTTCATCCAGGACCTCGGTCACGAGCAGCCCACCGTGTTGCTGACCAACGATCTCCGCGCCACGCCCTCGGCCCTCATTATCCGGTACGCCCGGCGCATGCTCATCGAAAACGGCTTGGCCGACGCCGTGAATTTCCTGCACCTCGATGCCCTGAGCTCGGCGGTCGCGTTGAATGTCAGCTTCGATGTCTTGCTCACCACGATCGCAACCGGGCTGTATCGCCTGCTGGCTCTGAAGCTCCGCGGCTTCGAGCGTGCGCAGCCACGCCAGATCTGGCGTCGCTTTCTCAAGAGCCCCGCTCATGTCCGGGTCACGGCGACCGAGGTCGTGGTGGAGCTGCCCCGGCGCGCCCACAATCCCATCCTCATCGCGTCGGGCCTGCTCGACGAGCGCACGGTCGTGCCATGGTGGAATGGTCGCCGGCTGCGGTTCGAACTCCCCTGAGGCCCGCCCACAAATGTTAGTCCTTTGGGTAGCGTGAAAATCGAGGCTAGCCTGGATTTCCACTGACCGGGTAGACGCTAACACGGACGACGAGGTTTCCGCTTTCTCGCCCGCGGGAGGTTCCTAGCCGCCGTTATGATGCGAGTGCGCTCAGCGTACATGTCTGGATGTGTGGCATGGGTCCTCGCGTTGGCGCCACGTTCGGAGACGGCCAAGCCTCGTGGAGGTCCTGCCGAGGGGAGGCCGTAACAACCCGTTGGGGGCCTACTTTTTACTGGGTACTACGGCATGGGATGTAGGAGCATGCTTATGTGCCGATCGGCGAACCTAAAAGCATAACGCAGTGCCGGCGCTTCTTCCTCGAGACCCAGACGCCCAAGCAGCGCGCGTACGAGGCCCTGCGCGCCTACTTCGTGGAGGGGCGGCCGTCGCACGAGGCCGCCCGCGCCTTCGGCTACTCGCCCGGGGCCTTCCGCGTGATGTGCCATCAGTTTCGGCGGGAGCGGGCCCCGGTCTTCTTTGTCACACCCCACCGCGGGCCCCGGGCTCAGCCCAAGAAGTCGGCCGCCCGCGACACGATCATCACCCTGCGCAAGCGGAACTACTCCGTGTACGAGATCAGTGAGGCCCTCAGGGAGCGCCACCTGGCGCTCAGCCCGACGGCGGTGCGGGAAGTGCTCAAGGGCGAAGGGTTCGCGCCCCTGCCACGCCGCAGGGACGATGAACGACCCGCGCGCCCGCGGCCCACCGTGGAACCCGTGGCGGATGTCCGCGCGTTCTCGCTGGCTCCCCGGCGGATCCAGACTCGCTGTGGGGGCCTTTTCCTGTTCGTGCCGGACCTCATTCGTCTCCACCTCACCGATCTGGCCCGGGCCGCGCGGCTCCCGGGCTCGAAGATGATCCCCGCCGGCCACGCGCTGCGGTCGGCCTTGGCCCTGAAGCTCTGGTCGATCGAGCGCAAGAGTCACATCATGGCGCTCGTAGCCGATGAGGGCTTGGCGCTCTTCGCCGGGCTCAACGCCATCCCCAAGCGGAGCTACCTCGCGGAGTACTCGTCGCGGATCGATCACGCGATGACCACCAAGCTCTTGGCCGCCTGGCAGGCACCCGGCGGGGAGGCTCGCCTCTGGCCCGGCCGCTCCTTCAATCTCGACTTCCACTCCGTCCCCTACTATGGGGAGCATCCCGTCATCGAGCGCCACTACGTGTCGATGCGCAGCCGGAAGCAGAAGAGTG
>JACQCL010000234.1 GCA_016201645.1 Candidatus Rokuibacteriota bacterium | reverse complement strand
GAGTTTTTCCGCACCCTGCTAGTCCTTGCCGAGGCGATGGATGACCTGAGGAATAAGCATGGTGGCGAGATCGGTGCGGGAGCCGCCGCCTAAGACCGTCAAGAGTTTGCCCCCCGAGACCTCTTTGGCCGTGCGGACCATGAGATCGGCCAAGCCCACAAAGCAGCGGAGGGACAATCCCATGTCCCCGTAGTCCCCCTGATGCCCGTCAAAGCCGAAGTACCAGATGGCGAGATCGGGGCGAAAGGCTCGGATCCTGCCGGAAAAGGCGACTTCCGCGATTTTCAGGTAGGCCTCGTCCGTATCCCGACCGACCCGGGGGGCGGGCACATCCACCTTGGTCCCGTCAGGGGAGACGTAATTCATCCCGCAGATGCAGACGTGAAGGACGTCGGGATCGTTTTGAAAGATATCCCGCGTCCCGTCTCCGTGATGGGCATCGGTGTCCAAGATGGCAAAGCGACGGACGCCAGAGGTGTCCCGGAGATGGGCGATGGCAATGGCCACGTCGTTGAAGCAGCAGTAGCCGCCAAAAAAGTCCCGGCCGGCGTGATGTCCGCCCGCGCCGATGAAGGCGAAGGCCCTTACGAGCTCGCCTGAGGCGATCTTCTCGGCGGCCGCCACGACCCCTCCCACGGAGGTCCGGGCGGTACTTCAGAGGAGGTCCTGGTCTACCTCTTCAATCAGCTCTTGCGTGTGCACCTTGAGGATGAGAGCGTCCGACACGACGGGAGAGGTGTGGAGCTGGAAGCGCTCGTCCTGCAGCAGCTGGTCAAGGGCGGCGGGGAAGTCGGCAAGACGGCGGCCGACGGTGAGGTAGCTTCGCCGGCTGAAGCTCTGATGATAAAAGATGCCTACTTTCGCCATCCCCACCCCATGAGACTACCACAAGCTGGCTGCTCAGCCGGCGGGACTGGCGGGCTCGTAGGCGCAGAGCGGGTCGGAGCCCAGCGGGTCGCCGGTGGCGGCGTAGGCGCGCGCCAGCGAGCCCCCGCTCGCCAGTACGGGGTCTAGAATCCTTTCGTGAGGATGATGATGAGGTTGTAGTCGAACTCCTTCGCGCTGGTGACGGGCAATTGGATCCCACCGCGGAGATTCCAGCCCTTGGCCGGCTCCACGCTCACCCCCGGGGTGAGATAGAGCTGTACCCGCTCCTTCAGCGGGTCCTCCCCCTTCACCACTGTCACGCTGTTCAGCTCCAGGATCACGCCGAGCCGCTCCACCGGGGAGTAGGTCGCCGTCAGGTTGCCCGTAACCCCCTGCTCCTTCTCCGGCCTGATCGATTCCGCGCCTTCCTCCTCGGCCCGGATGGTGGCTCCCCGGTTCAGCTGCCAGCTGTAGAACAGGTCGGCCTGGAGGCTGAAGGGGCCGAAGCCCTTGCCGGCGGCCAGGAAGGGCGCGATGGCGAAGGTGCCCCCGAGCTCCCGCCGCTCGCTCCCCGTAGGGAAAGTGAGCTTGAGGCCCCCTCCGAGAGCGAACTGCTGTTTGGGCAGCATCAGCGGAGCGTACTTCGCCATCAGGCTGACGTCGCCGAATCCCGCCACCGTGGGCTCGGTGTCTCTCGGGTCGCGGACGGCGAACGGGATGGCCAGCTTGACGCCGAACGAAGGAACCGGGGCGTACTGGAGGCTGCTGAAGCCGAAGCCGTACGCCCTCTCTGTTCTGGACTTGGACATTGTGAACGTCCCTTCGACCTCGGTCGCCGGCGTGGCCCCTTCGGTGACGAAGGTCGAGGGCAGACTGACCTCCTCGGCCTTCTCCTCCTCCCCGCGAGCGAGGGCGGGGAGAGCGGCGCTCAGACCCATTATGATGAGCCCCACGACCGCGATCCCTTTCATCCTGCTCACCACGTCGCTCCTCCCTCATCCACCCGTTCGCGAGCACTCGGCGAAGGCGTTCTATATCCCTAGCGGAAGACCAGCGTCAACACGTCAGAGAAGCTATGGTCGATGGCCTCGGCATTGTCGAAGACCGAGATCCCGAAGTGATAGGTCTTCCCGGGCTCGAAGACCACGTCGATCTTGTTACCTTCCTTGACCGCGTTAGGGCCCGGGTTGAGGGCCCGCGACATCTCCAGGGTCCAAACGCCTTTCAGCCACCGCCCGTAGGCCCTGATGTCGGCGTTGGACCCGGTGGGCTCCTGAAGGATCGCAACGGGAACCCTGTCTCCCTTGGCCCAGGGCTTCCCGGTGAGGGGATTGGTCGGGCCATAGGGGGCCGCGTCGGCACTCAGGACAAAGAGGCTCGCCTTGGCCGCATCCACAGCCGGGGGTGTGCTAGGAGTGCCCTTCCAGACCAACTCTGGGGCACCGTCCTTCATCTTGTTTCCTTTATAGACACGCACACCACCGTCGGCGTGGTGGGCGGCCTCGTCATCTTTGGGGTCAACGGTGTTGTCGAGGTATTTGTCGTCCACGTAGCCCATCGGGTTGGACCTGGCCGCCTTCCAGTGCCACTCGTCGGTAAACTCCCCTGAGGCGTTGGTGTGCATGCGGGGCTTCTTATCGGGATATCGGGTCCCCGTGTGGCAGAGGACGGCGCACCCCTTCCGCTCAAAGTCAGCCACCGAGATGTTCCACTGGATAGCGAAGCGGTCTTCGAGGGGCTCCTCCGGCTTCGCCCACTTCTGGCCATCGAAGGCATACGGGTGGTGCTCGATGGTCTCCGTCTTGTCGGGCCACTGGGCGAGAAGGTAGATGTGGGTATCGGTGTAGACGGCCTTCAGCGTCACGGTAATGTTTCCGATGGCCCCCTCCTTGACCGGCACCGCTAGAGGCTGAGCTTTGGCCCAGGCCTCGTCCTTGGCGTCGCCGTCAACCGTCGGGGGGACGGAGACCTTGACGGCCGTGAGGGTGGAGCCCGGGCTCTGCGCCCATGCCTTCAGGGGCTGACCCACTATGGCCATTCCCGCGAGGAGTACGACAAGGGCTACTTCACCCAGAAGAAGCGCCTTCCACTTCCTCGTTTCCCGTTTCATTTCGCACCTCCTATCGGCCATCGGGCGTTCCCCCACCTATCGCTTCCGCCTCACAGGCAGGCGGGAGCCTTCCCCACAGGGATCGTCTCGATAACTTTCAGCGCGACGACATCGATGACCGAGACGTCGTCGCTATCGCTGTTGGTCACGTACGCGTGCTTGCTGTCAGGCGTGAACGCGATCCCGTGCGGGCCCTGGCCAACCGGGATCCTGGTCCCGACCCGATGGCTCGCCATGTCCATCAGCGCCACCCTCCCCTCCCCTCCCACCGCGATCCAGAGACTCCCCCCATCGGGGCTCACCTTCACCTGATTGACTCCTCTCCCGACAGGAACGGTCGCAATGACTTTCAGGGCCGCCGCATCGATCACCGAAACATCGCCGGACCCGGTGTTGGCCGAATAGACCCTGGCGCCGTCAGGGCTCATCGCCAACCCCAACGGCGCCTTTCCGACCGGGATCGTGGCCCTCACCTTCAGGGTGGCCCGGTCGATCACGGAGAGATCGCTGGAACCGATGTTCGTGACCCACAGGGAGCGATCATCCGGGCTGACGACCACGTTGTGGGGAGCCTGTCCCACCGGGATCGTCGCGATCACCTCCCGGACGATCCCGTCGATGATCTGGACGGCGTTTGCCTGGTGGCTGGCCACAAAGACGTACCGCCCCTCCGGGCTGAAGGCGCAATGCATGGGATAGCCGGCGGTCTGAATCCGTGCAACCACCCTGTCGCTCACGGTGTCGATGACCTGGACACCCCCTGACTCAGTGTGGTTTGAGACGTAGACGAACCGGCCATCCGGGCTCCGACAGAGGGCGTGAGGCCGAGGGATTCCGGGGAGCGTTCTCAGAACCGCATGGGCGCCGGTATTGATCACCGACAGGGTATTGTCATGCTCGTTGGGAATGTAGAGACGGGTCTTTGAGACTTCTTCCCCAAGAGCCGGATAGGTGGTCGTCAGGTATTTCACGATCGACGTGGCCTCCGCGTCGGTCACCTGAAGGCCGAAGAGCTTCATCTTCTCGATGGTCACCTGCCACCCTCTGAGCGTGTGCTGAGCGGATCTCACGCGCCCTGGGGGATGGCACATCGCACAACGCTCCTTCACGAGGACCCCACCGCTCACTTCCTCGGACTCTCCCCCCTCCTTCTGGGGCGTCCCCTCGCGAGACCACGCCGGCCCACCAGGCATGAAGAGTGCGCCCGCCCACAGGATCAGCATTCCCAGGATCATCACGCCCCAGCGGTGCCTTTCATTACCCTTCCCCCCCGGGCCCGGCCATCGCACAGTTCCCACCGATGAAGTAGGGCCACGCCCTGCGCCCTGAGAACTACGCCGAGGAGCGTGGGAGACCGACCGCCGCGGCCTCACATCACATTCCTTCCGTCTTTGCCTTCAGAAGTCGCTCTAACGCCCGGCTCGTAGGCGCAGAGCGGGTCGGAGCCCAGCGGGTCGCCGGTGGCGGCGTAGGCGCGCGCCCGCGAGCCCCCGCTCG
>JACQCL010000217.1 GCA_016201645.1 Candidatus Rokuibacteriota bacterium | reverse complement strand
GTGCTGGAGCGATCCTTCGAAGTGGTGCCGCCTGGTGCGGTCAAGGGCGTTCTCGTGATCCCGTCGCGGATTTTGACAGACCGGACCGCTCGGGACACCGACTGGTGGGTGGAGGATGCCAACGGCCGAGTTAGCAATAGGCTCACGCAACGGGTGGTAATTCGTGATTAGTATCACGGCCGGGAGGAAGAGCGTTACGTAAAACAGACCGATCCAGGGAGATTGTCTAGCGCATGAGATGATGTGACGAGGTTCACAAAGGACTGTATCTTTCACTTGACACCTTCTCCTCCCGCCACCTAGAGTCCCCCCCATAGGCGGAGGAGGCTCGGAAGGATGAAAGGTAAAGATAGCGGGTGATGGGGCGCCGGTCTTGGACGGCCGCGAGGGGTTGAGGTCCCTGGGTAAACGAAAAGGAGCGCGAACCATGGCAGCGGACAAGGAGCAACTGATTTCGCGACGGGACTTAGTCAAGGTGACCGGCGCGGGGGCGCTGGCGGTCTCCGCGCTCGGGGCCAACGTCATCATCCCGGGGCGGGCCAACGCCGTGCGCGCAAAGGCTAGTGCCCTATTCTTCGATGTGGGCGGGACAATCCTGGACTGGTCTGTCATGCCCGACAAGATCACGAAATTCTTCGCAGATAGGGGATTAAAGGTCGATGGAAAAACGTTCTGGATTCCCTGGCGGACCAAACTGTTCTTCTACATGATGTATAACACCATGATTGGTAGCGGCTTCATTCCACTCGAGGAATTGGCTAGAAGATCCACCATGGCTCTCACCAAATCTCTAAAGATAGATCTTAAGCCGTCGGATGCGGGTGGTGTACTCCCGTTACTGGGTGAGCTTGATGTCTACCCAGATGTTATGCCGGGCCTACAGAAAATGAGGGAGCTCGGCTACCAGCTGGTTCCCCACACGCAACTAAGTAGCGAGGTTCTCAAGAAGGGGTTGTTGCATCGGTTCAAATGGGACTGGTATTTCACATCTGAGACGTTCGGCGTATACAAGCCTCACCGAAGCGTATACCTCAAGGCAATCGATGCGATGGGCCTCGACCGATCCGAAGTCATCTACGTGACCTCAAACCAGTTCGATGTATTCGGCGCGAAGGGAGCTGGTCTCCGCACCGCGTGGGTCGGCAGATGGAACGAGCCGCTTGAACCCTATGGGTACACTCCTGACTGGCACGTTAAGGACTTCGTTGAGCTTGCGAGAGTCCTGGAGACCGAGAAGCCGTAGGCTCCGTTCCGATGACGTCGCGGTCACTGGCTTGCGGAGCCGGTTGTACGAGTTAGCCGCCGAGGCCCTGGAGCTCCTGCCGGAGCTCGTCCAGGCTTGGCACCGGCTCCTCAAGCCCCTGCTCGATAGCCGCCAGCCCGCCCGGCCCGACATCCGTCGGCCCGAGGTGGCGGCGCTGATGCGGTCACCGGAATAAGGGCAGTCGGGCCCGTGTTCCCGAGATGCAACGCGTTCGTCGGCCCGGTGCGCAATCCCTGCGACCCATCGGCTATAGCTGGCGGCAGCATCGGCAGAACCGCCGCCGCCATCGCCGCACGGATCGGCGCAACCGGCCTCGGTCGCGCTGGTCCTGCCCAGGTTCAAGTTGCCTGGAACTTACTGATCTAGGAACTTTGCCAGGCTAGGTGAGGTCCACCTCGAAGGTAAGGTTCAGCGACATCGGTGGGTGCGCGCCCGCGATATGAACCCGCGACAGATTTTGAACCTGGCTTACAGGTCTACTGCGCCGGGCGTTAGGGGGCGAGGGCGTGCTGGATGGCCTGGTGGAGTTCCGACGGCTTCACGGGCTTGAAGATACAGTGCTGAATCCCCAGGCGCCGACAGCGCTCCCGGTCTTCCTCCGTTAAGCCCCAGCCGGTCACGAACGCCACGGGGACCTTCGGATCCATCGCGCGCACCTGTGCGGCCACTTCCCAGCCGTTGAGTCCCGGCATGCCGATGTTCGTCAGCACGAGGTCGAACTTCCCGGGCGCGAAGGCGGCCACTGCATCTGCGCCGCCGATCGCCGGGGTCACCGCGTGGCCGGCTTCCACGAGCATTTCGCACAGCACGGCCAGCACCTGGGGCTCGTTATCCACGAGCAGAATCCGGCCCGTGCGCTGGCGTTCCGGGCTGATCTCTGAGGGTGGCTCCGGTTCGGGGGCGGGCCCCACCGGCAGGCGGAGGGCGAAGGACGCCCCGCGTCCGACCTCGGACTCGACCCGAATTTCCCCCCCGTGCCGCTTGATGATGGAGTAGGAGACGGAGAGGCCGAGCCCGGTTCCCGCCTCCCCCTTGGTGGTGAAGAACGGCTCGAAGATCCGCCGGCGCACCTCCTCCGGCATGCCGGTGCCGGTGTCGGACACTTCCACGAGCACCCACTCGCTTCCCTCGGCCCGGGTCGCGACCCGCAGGGCGCCGCCCTGGGGCATGGCGTCAATGGCATTCAGGATGAGGTTGGTCATGACCTCGGACAGCGCCGCGGGCCGGCCGAGCACCGGCGGGACGGGAGCGAGATCGAGATTCAGCGACAAGTGGATGCCGCGCTGAGCGGCCTGTTCTTCCCAGCGCGGCCGGGTGATGGCCACGGCGTCGCGGATCACCCGATTCAGATCGAGTGAGATGAACGGCTCGTCGGGCCTGAGGCGGGCGAATTCCTGGATCCGCCGGACGGTCTCCGACCCTTCCGTGGCCGCACGCTCGATCACCTCCAGGCCGCGCCGGACCAGATCCACCCGATCCGGATTGCGCACCATGAGCTCCGCGTAGCCCAGGATCGCCTGGAGCAGGTTGTTGAAGTCATGGGCGATGCCCCCCGCCAGCTGGCCCAGCGCCGTGAGCTTCTCCGACTGGAGCATCTGGGCCTCCAGCTCGCGCTGGGTCGTGATGTCGCGCACGATGGCGAGGACGCCCTCCAGCTCGCCCTCGGTCCCGCGGAGCGCGGAGAGGGTCACGGCCAGCTCGATCTGGTCGCCCCCGCGACGAGAAGCCCGGACCTCGTACGTCTGGACCGGGTGGTCGGAAGACAGGGCCATCTTCGTCTGGCGGTAGCTCGCCTCCGGAAGGAGGGCCGTGATCGGCACGCCGAGCATCTCCGCGCGCCCGGCGGCGAAGATGCGCTCGGC
>JACQCL010000216.1 GCA_016201645.1 Candidatus Rokuibacteriota bacterium | reverse complement strand
GGGTGGGATCGCGGAACACGGTGACGCGGATGCCGGGGCCGCCGGCGTCCTTGATCTCCTCGCCCACGAGCCGATCGGCGATCCGGGTGAGGTACTCCTCGAGCAGCGGATCGTCGTACACTTTGCCAGACTTTTCGAGCTTTTCCTCTTCCTTCTCGGCCTGGGCCCAGATCCGGCGTTCGTCCGACGCCATTTTGAACGGCCGCTCGGCGCCGATCGGGGCCACGTTGGCGCTCGCGCACCCTCCCAGCAGGGCCGCCACCAGCGCGCCCGCCACGAAGCGCATGAACGGATGACGGAGTCTCATCGGGGCCGATTATACCACCGGGCGCAAATTCTGTTGGGGCGGGCCCGACCCGCCGTGGTAGGCTGAGTTCGATCCGCCCCACTCATCACCGAAGGAGGGACTGACCGTGCGGTATGCCATCATCGCGCTCGTCCTGCTGACGCTCGTGGGCTGCGCCTCGGCGCCGCCGCGACCGGTGCAGAGCGGGTTCGAGGACATTCCGGTTCCCAAGGGCCTAGAATTCAAGCCTGACGACTCGACGATCATCGAGTCCCCAAGCGTCAAGGCGGCTCGCCAGATCTACACGGGACGGGTCGAGCCGCAGAGCCTCGCGACTGCGTTCCGGACCACGCTCGAAGCCAACGGCTGGCGCCACATCAGCTCCACCAGCGTCCCCGAGCACGGCATCACCCAGGTCTATGAGAAGGGGGGGAACTCCCTCCAGGTCCGGATTTACGAGCGGTTCTGGTGGACGGTCGCGGAGGTCACGACGACCCGCGTCCTCTCAGCCCCCGGTTCTCCCACTCGCTGAGAGTCTCCTCGCCCGTCTGACTCCACGATCATTCCGGGAGTCTGTCGGCGAGGCCGGTGGCGGCGGCGCGGTCCACGATCCAGTGAAGCGTGCCGCGCTCGGGCCTCACGAGCGAAGCCGGAGCGTCCGGTGACGGCTTCCCCGTCAGCACCGATCGGAGCCGACCGGCCTTGTCGCTTCCGCTGACCAGGAAGAGCACCCTCACCGCGTTGTTCAGCACCGGCAGGGTCAGCGTGAGGCGGTAGCCCTTCACCGCTTCCACGTACACGGCCACCGCCAGGCGCGTCACTTCTCTGAGCGCCGGAGAATGGGGAAAGAGCGATGCGGCGTGGCCGTCGGCTCCCATCCCCAGGAGGATCAGGTCGAAGCCGGGACGCTCGCCCCGTTTCAGACCGAAGGCGGTCTGGAGTTCCCCGGCGTACTCGGCCGCGGCGAGGTCCTGGTCGGCCGCCTCTCCGCGCATCCGATAAATGTTTTCGGTAGGGATGGGGACCCTGGAGAGGAGCAGCTCCTGGGCGAGGCGATAGTTGGACTCGGGGTGGTCGGGCGGGACGCAGCGCTCGTCGCCCCAGAAGACCCGGACGCGCCCCCAGTCCACTCGTGACCTGAACGGCTCTGAGGCGAGCCGCGCGTAGAGACCCCGTGGCGTGGCGCCGCCCGAGAGGGCGACGCTGAACCTGCCGGACTCGTCTAGCGCCTTGGTCTGAGCCTCGACGAATCGCTCGGCGGCTTGCTCAGCCAGTGCCGCCGGGCTCGAGACCACCAGGACATCGGCTAGCGCCATACCGATAACCGTCGCATCTCTGCGTTCTCAGTCGTCGCCATTCCTCTACGGGCACCACGTCCGGCCCCAGGCCGGACGTGGTCGCTACGCCTCCGGTGGGCTCCTCCCTCGGGCCTTGATCTGCTCGGTTCTCGGCACGGCGCGAGAAGGCTACAGGGGACGCCATCGCCGCCCATCGTCCTCGATGAAGGCGTCGGCTTCCGCGGGCCCCCAGGTTCCCGCCTCGTAGTTCGGAAACTTTGGCGCCGGCCCCGCGCCCCACGCTTCCAGCACCGGGGTCAAGACTTCCCAGGCCAGGTCCACCCAGTCCGCGCGTGCGTAGAGGGTGGCGTCGCCGTGGATGGCGTCCAGCAGGAGCCGTTCGTAGGCTTCGGGCGGCTCGCCGCCGAAGGAAGCGCCGTAGCGGAAATCCATGGTCACAGGGCGGATGTTGAGTTCGGGACCGGGGAGCTTGGCGCCGAACGTGAGCGCGATCCCCTCGTCAGGCTGGATTCTGAGGACCAGGATATTCGGCTCGATCCGCTCGGCGGGATCGTGCCTCCGAAAGAGCAGGTGCGGGGTGCCCCAGAACTGGATGGCGATCTCGCTGGCCCGCTTGGGCATCCGTTTCCCCGTCCGGAGGTAGAACGGCACCCCGGCCCAGCGGAAGTTATCCACGCTGAGCCTGAGCGCTGCGAAGGTCTCGGTCGCCGAATCCGGCGCCACGCCCTTCTCGCTCCGATACCCCGGCACGCGCTGGCCGTCGAGGAAGCCGGGGCCGTACTGGCCGCGGACCACCACGTGGTCCACCTCCTCGGGCGGGATGGGGCGGATGGCGCGCAAGACCTTGCTCTTCTCGTCGCGGACGGGGTCGGCGTCGAAGGAGACCGGGGGCTCCATCGCCACCAGGCAGAGAAGCTGGAGGATGTGGTTCTGGATCATGTCGCGGAGCGCGCCGGCCTCCTCGTAGTAGGCCCCGCGCGCCTCCACGCCGAGGCTCTCCGCCACGGTGATCTGGACGTGATTCACGTGGTTGCGGTTCCAGAGCGGCTCGAAGATCCCGTTGGCGAAGCGGAAGACGAGGATGTTCTGGACGGTTTCCTTTCCCAGGTAGTGGTCGATGCGGTACACCTGATCCTCAGCGAACACGCCGGAAACGACCCGGTTCAGCTCGGCCGCGCTCGCCCGGTCGCGGCCGAAGGGCTTTTCGATGATGATCCGGACCCATCCCTTGGTTTCCCGCTGAATTCGAGAAGCGCCCAACCGGGTCACGATCTCGGGGTAGAGACTCGGAGGGGTGGCGCAGTAGAAGAGGCGGTTGCCGCCGGTCCCCTTGTCCGTCTCCAGTTGCCTCAGGAGCGCACCGAGCCTCTCGTAGAGCGCGGGATCGTCGGTGACGCCCGGGCAGTAGTAGAGGCAGGAGGCAAAGCGATCCCAGACGTGCGGGGCCGGCGGCTGGACCCGGGCGAACTCGGCCACCGCCTCGCGCATCCGGTGGCGGAAGTCGTCGTGGGACATCGCCGACCGGGCCACGCCGATGGCGACGAACGGCTCCGGCAGCACGCGCCCTTGAAACAGGCTCCACAGCGCGGGGACGAGCTTGCGCTTGGTCAGGTCGCCGGAGGCGCCGAAGATGACCAGCGCAAAGGGTTCGTCGGCGGGCATCGCTCTCAGGGACGAGGAGGACTGCTGCGCTTGACGGCGTGGCCGCCGAAGGCGTGGCGGAGGGCCGCCAGCATCTTCTCGGCAAAGGCGTCGCTCTGGCGGGAGCGGAAGCGGGTGAAGAGGGCGAGCGTCATTGCGGGGACGGGCACGTTCTTCTCCATGGCGGCCTCGACCGTCCAGCGTCCCTCGCCCGAATCCTCCACGTACCCCTTGAGGCCCTCGAGGTTCGGATCGGCCCTGAGGGCCTGCTTGGCGAGCTCGAGGAGCCAGGAGCGCACGACGCTCCCCTGGTTCCACAGGTGGGCGATGGCGGCGAGATCCAGTTGAAACTCGGAGGCGTGGAGCAGCTCGAACCCTTCGGCGTAGGCCTGCATCAGCCCGTACTCGATCCCGTTGTGGATCATCTTCACGTAGTGGCCGGCGCCGTGGCCGCCCACGTAGGCGTAGCCGTCGGGTGGCGCCAGCGTGCGGAAGATCGGCTCAAGGCGATCGAAGATCGCCCGCTCCCCGCCGATCATCAGACAGTAGCCGTTCTTGAGCCCCCAGATACCGCCGCTCGTGCCGGCGTCCACGTAATGGATGCCACGGCTCTGGAGGTCCGCGGCGCGGCGGGGATCATCCTTGTAGTGGGAGTTGCCGCCGTCGATGAGGACGTCCCCTCCGGAGAGGAGCGGGGCCAGTCCCCGGATCGTGTCCTCCGTGGGGGCGCCGGCCGGCACCATGATCCAGATGGCCCGGGGCGGGGTGAGGGATCGCACGAGCTGGCCGAGCGAAGTGGCTTCCGTCGCGCCTTTGGCCGCCACCGCCCGGCGCGCTTCGGCCGATACGTCGTACGCGACGACGCCGTGGCCCCCGCCCAGGAGGCGCTCCACCATGCTGGCTCCCATCCGGCCGAGGCCAACGAATCCGAGCTGCATTGATCGTCTGCGGGGCGCTAGTGGGCCGGAGCGACGCGGGCGAGCATGGCGGTGAGCTTCTTCAGGGTATCGGCCGGGTCTTTCCCGCCGAGATGGATCCTGATCACCCGTCGGCCTTTGTTTCGGAGCGCCTGGAGGTCCCCCAGCGCCTGGGCATTTTTCAACACGGCGAAGGTATAGGCCTCGCCGGGGATGGCCAAGTCGTGCGCGTCCTCGGCCGTCAGCTGGATGAAGAGGCCGTTGGGCGGTCCACCCTTGTGGAGCTGGCCCGTTGAGTGCAGGTAGCGCGGTCCCACGCCCACCGTGACCGCGAGCTTGGTCTTGTCCCGCATGACCCGGCGCAACTCCTGAAGGGCCTCGGCGATCTCCGGCTTGGGCGGCAGGTAGGCCTGAAAGGCGATGTACTCTCCGGGCCGCGCCAGTCCGAGGTGGGCACCAAGCCCCTCGGCGACGGTGGAGGGTTTTGTGCCGGCTCCCGTGAGCAACGCGATCCCGTCCTCCTCCCGGTCGACGGCCCACTCGGGCAGGCGACGGCTGGTGCGGTAGGCCGCCAGGAGCTTGCCGGTGAGGTCCTTGGACTCCTGGACGTTTGGCTCGTCGAACGGATTGACCTCCAGGAGCGCGCCGATGGTTGCGGTGGCGATCTCCCAGCGGTAGAACTCCGCCCCGAGGTCGAAGAGTTCTCTGAGTCTGATCCTGATCACCGGATGCCCGGCTTCTTCCAAGGCCGCCAAGCCGGCCTCCAGCGCGACAGCCTCGTCGGCCAGGGTCATGGCTACGAAGATCCGGTCGGAGCCATACACCGTCGGCGGCCCGAGCGGCTCACCGTCCACGGGGATGAGGCCGCGCCCGTTCTTCCCGAGGCTCTCCGCGAGGAGCTGCTCCACCCAGGCCCCGAACGGGGCGACGCCCGGGGAAAAGACGAAGGTGACCTTGTCGCGACCCGCCTTGCCGAGAGCGGCGAGCTTGGCGCCGAGCACGACGCCGTGATTTTCCCGGATCGGAACCGAATCGGCGGCCTGTTCCACCGCAGTCACCGCCCGGTCCAGAACTCCTGCCACGTCCACGCCGACGAGGGCCCCCGGCAGGAGGCCGAAGTACGAGAGCGCCGAATAGCGACCGCCGATCGTGGGGGGGTTGAGAAAGACCTTGCGGAAGCCCTGGCCCTTCGCCAGCTTCTCGAGCGGCGTCCCGCCGTCCGTGATCGCCACGAACTGGAGCCCGGGCTTTCCGCGTGAGCCTCGCTCGACTTGTTCCCTGAAGAAGGCGTAAAAAGCCATCGTCTCGGACGTCAGGCCAGACTTGGAGGAGACGACGAAGAGGGTGCGGGGAAGGTTGATCCGATTGAGCGCCGCCTTCACGGCCGCCGGGTCCGTGGAATCCAGGAGGACGAGGTCCGGGAAGCCCATCTTCGCACCAAACGTGAGCGAGAGGACCTCCGGGCACAGGGTGGAACCCCCCATGCCGAGAAGGAGGATGTGGGTGTAGTGCGCGCGGCGGATGTCGTCGGCGAACTCCTTGAGGTCGTCCACGTGCTGCCGCATCAGCGTCGGCGAGGTCAGCCAGCCGAGCCGGTTGCGGATCACCGCCTGCTGGGCGCTGTCGTCGGTCCAGAGGGAAGCGTCCTTGATCCACAGACTTTCGACAAACCCGCGGTCCTCGAGGGTCTTCAGTGCCGCGTCCGTCATCCGGGCGAATTGCTCGGCCGGAGTCGCGCGCGGCGGCGGCGGCGGTGGCGGAGGCGGCGGAGCCACGGCCGAAGGCTGGGGGCCCGCGGCCACCGGCTGCGGAGCGGCAGGGGGTTTGGGCGCGGGACGGGCCGGCGCACGGGGAGGCGCCTCTCGTGAAACCTCCACTCCGCCCGTCTCCCGATCGAACTCTTCGATGACCTTGGCGACCTCGTCGGCCAGCGAGGGCTCCAGCGTGATGGGTTCGCGCTCGGCAGGCCGGGGCGGGGGCGCCGGTCGCTCGCGGGGCGCGGCGGGGGCTGGGCGGGGAGGCGGCTCCTCGCGAGGGGGAGCAGGGCGGGGTGCGGGCCTGGCGCGAGGGGGCGGCGTTTCCTCCACCGGCACGGGCGCGGGGCGAGCCGCTGGCTCGCGTCGAACCGTCCGCTCGGCTGCCGCGGGAAGAGATCCCTGCTCCAGGTCGGCGATCTTGGCGAGGCGGCGCACGTGCCGGTCCTCGCCCGAGAACTCGGTTGCGAGCCATTCGCGGGCGATCTCGATGGCGTTCTCCGCGTTCAGGACGCGGGCCCCGAGGCAAAGGACGTTTGCGTCGTCGTCCTCCCGGCTCTGGCGCGCCGTGAAGAGGTCCTGGCAGAGCGCGGCGCGGACTCCCATTATCTTGTTGGCTGCGATGGCGGCGCCCACCCCGCTGCCGCAGACGAGGATCCCCACCTCGACGAACTGGTTGCGCACGGCGTTCCCGACTGCCCGGGCGAAATCCGGGTAGTCAACCGGATCCGTGGAGAAGGTGCCCAGGTCCAGGACGTGGTGGCCGTCCTGCTCGAGAGCCGCGATGATGGGCTCCTTCAACGGGTGGCCGGCGTGATCGCAGCCGAAGGCTATGCGCATCGGGCAGTCTCCCTGCCGGGTTCTAGTATGTCAGGAGCGGGGCGATCCGACAAACTCGGGCCCCCACCCCCGGACGGCGCTGGCTGGCCTGTCCGCGGGGTGGCTCGGCCAGTGTCGGCAGAATGACGGCCATATGCCATCTGTACGCTGTCGCTGGGGTTCTGTCCAGAAAAAGAGAACTTATGCAGGGGGAAGGTCAGGTGGCTGTAAGCTGACGGGGAGCACGGAGGGGACCATGAAGGACAATGAGTGGGAACTGCTGGGGGTGCGAGAGTTAGCCGCCACGGACGAGAGCGCCGAGGAATTCACCGGAACCTTGCTCATCCACCGGGTCGTCGGTTCCGAACCGGTCGAGGCGGTGTCGGTCCGCGTGAAGCGATCTGTCCTCGCCGAGCTTCAGGCGAATCTTAGCCGTCTCCTCCAGCGCTCGGTGCGATTCACCCCGCCGCCCCGCTGAACCGCCGCCGGTCCAGGCGCGGCCCGGTCCCTTGAGGTTACCCCCGGCTCGGACGTAGAATAGGCCCGCTCGCGTCACCCGGAGGTCCCGACGATGTCGCCCCCTGATTGTATTCGAGTGTTGAGCCCGGTGGGAGAGGTGAGGCGCCGCGTCCTCACGGCGCCGGCGCTGCCGCCGGACCTCAGAGGGAAGACGATCGGATTCCTCGACAATACGAAGCCGAACTTCGACAAGCTGGTTGCCGAGATGGCCGGGCTCCTCCGGGAGCGCTTCGGCGTGAAGGCCGTCGTGCACCGGAGGAAGGCCAACGCCTCCACCCCCGCGGCCCCCGAGATCCTGGCAGAGCTGGCGAAGGCCTGCGACCTTGTCCTTGCCGGGTCCGCGGACTGAGGCTCCTGCACGTCGTGGAGTCTCCACGACGCGGTGGAGCTGGCCAAAGGCGGGACTCCCGCCGGATTGATCGCGACCGTCACGTTTCAGCCGCTCGCTGTGGGCCAGCTTCAAGCGCTGGGGGTGGGCGGCCTGCCGCTGATCGTCATTGACCACCCGCTCGGGGGCGAGAAGCTGGAAGGAGTGCGCCGACGCGCCCACCAGGCGGTGGAGGAGCTGGCCGCTCTCGTCGGCGTGTCGCGATGACGCTTCGGTCTCAGGTCTTGGAGCTCCCCGATTCTCCTGAGGCGGTCTTTCAGGCCTTCTGCGAGCGCGAATGGTGCGACGGCCTGCCGATCATCCCTCCGACTCCCGAGCGGGTCGAGGCGATGCTAGCGTCCGTGGCGGGGGACGCCGAGGAGTCGCTGGGACCGCTCCCCCCGCTCTGGCGTGAGGCGACGCTCGAGAAGCTTGCGGTCAACTCGGTGATGGCCGGGTGCCTCCCCGAGTTCTTCCCGGTGGTCTTGGCCGCGGTGGAGGCGATGCTGGACCCCGCCTTCAACCTCTATGGCGTTCAGGCCACCACTCACCCGGTTGCGCCATTGCTGATTTTGAACGGTCCCTACGCGCGCACCATCGGGATGCAGAGCGGTGCCGGCTGCTTCGGCCCAGGCTTCCGGGCGAATGCCACCATCGGGCGGGCGCTCCGGCTCATCCTGATGAATGTGGGGGGCGGGTGGCCCGGAGGCCACGACATGGCGACCCACGGAAGCCCGGCCAAGTATTCCTACGCCATCGCCGAGAACGAGAGCGCGAGCCCGTGGGCGTCTCATCACGTCGAGCTGGGCTATGCCGCGAACCAGTCAGTCGTCACGGTGTTCGGAGGCGAGGCGCCTCACAACGTCAACGATCATGTCTCCACGCGAGCGGCGGGCATTCTGCACACGGCTTCGGACACGGCGGCGACGCTCGGCTCCAACGTGAAGTGGTACCTCTCCCAGAGCCAGCTCCTCATCGTCCTCGGGCCCGAGCACGCGGCCACGATCGCCGCCGACGGCTTTTCGAAGGACGACGTCAAGGTGTTCGTCTTCGAGCACGCGCGCCTGCCGCTCGGCACGCTCAAGCTCGGGGGGATGTGGGGGATCCAGGAGTGGCCCGACTGGATGCTGGCGGTCACCGATGACCGCGCGCTGCTGCCGAGCGTCGCCTCGCCCGAAGAAATCCTGGTGGTCGTGGCCGGGGGGGCGGGCAAGCACTCAGCCGTGGTGCCGAACTGCACCTTCAGCCGGGCGGTTCACCGCCCGCTCACCCGTCTCCGCGCCTAGGCAAGGCGGACGAGCGCGATGCCCAGAAGCATCACGATCCTTGTCACCCTCGCTCTCGCGGTTCTTGGTGCGCCGCTCGCGTCCGACGCGCAGCGGCCGCCGAAGGTCCATCGGATAGGCTTCCTGGGCGCTGCCTCGTCCTCCGGCTACGCGAGCCTGGTGGAGGCATTCCGGCAGGGCCTCCGCGACCTCGGCTACGTCGAGGGGAAAAACATCGTCATCGAATACCGATGGGCCGAAGGCAGGTACGACAGCCTTCCCGATCTTGCGGCAGAACTCGTGCGCCTTAATGTTGAGGTGATCGTCACTCATGGGACCCCAGGGACCTTGGCAGCGAAGCAAGCGACCAAGACAATCCCCATCGTCATGGCCGTGAGCGGCGACGCTGTGGCCACCGGGATCGTCGCAAGCGTCGCGCGCCCGGGCGGGAATATCACCGGCTCAACGTTCTTTTTCCCCGAAATCAACGCGAAAAGGCTGGAACTGCTGAAGGAGGCCGTGCCCCGTGCCAGCCGGGTGGCTCTCCTCTTGAATCCGGACAATCCTTCCATGGGGCCGGTGCTCAAAGCGGTGGAGGCCGCAGCCAGGTCATTGAAGGTGCAGCTTCACCAGTTTGAGGTGCGAAGCCCTGACGAGTTCGCCGGCGCCTTTTCGGCGATGACCAAGAGACGGGCCGAGGCGGTTGCGATTATCGATGACGCCGTGCTCATTGCTCACGCGGGACGGATCGCGGACCTTGCGGTCAAGAGCCGGCTGCCGACGATCGGGTTCAGGGAGTATGCGGACGTTGGAGGCCTGATGGCTTACGCCGTGAACTTTCCCGATATCTGGCGCCGGGCCGCCGTCTTTGTGGACAAGCTCCTCAAGGGTGCCAAGCCTGCCGATCTGCCCATCGAGCAGGCCACGAAGTTCGAGCTGATCATTAATCTGAAAACGGCGAAGGCCCTCGGCCTCACGATGCCACAGTCCCTTCTCATCCGGGCGGAGCACGTGATCCAATGACGCCTCGGGGGCGTTAGGCGCGCCACCATGCGCTGGTTCGATCTGGCTCACCCCTATCACGAGGGGATGACCCACATCCCGGCGGGTGGGCCGCCCTGCATTCGGACCATCTTCGACGTCGAGCGGGAAGCGTACAACCTCCAGGAACTCCGCCTCGTCAGCCACCTCGGCACCCACGTGGACGCGCCGCTCCACTTCATCAAGGGCGGGCGGACCATTGACACCTACGCCCTCGACGATCTCGCGGGAGAGGGCTGGGTGATTCCGATCTCCCGCGGTCCGAACGAAGCGATCACCGTCAAGGACCTGGAGGCGACTGGAGCGAAGGTGGAGCGGGGGCAGAT
>JACQCL010000210.1 GCA_016201645.1 Candidatus Rokuibacteriota bacterium | reverse complement strand
GGGTAGGGGAGGGCGCTTCAGGCCGGTGCCTAAATGGTGACTATCCGGTGCCCACAGAGGGCCTACCGCCGGTGTCGCTCGCTGTCGCTAGCTGTCACGACTAGGCGCGTGAAAGTCCCTGTGATATGTTACTTTTTCTCACTTCCTGTCACTCAGTAGCACTGAGCATCAATTTGCAAGAACCGGACTCACATGCCAGAGGTCGCAGGTTCAAGTCCTGCATCGTCCACCATGGAAATCGTCAACTTATGAGGGGGCGGTGAGGAGCCGCCCCCGGTCATCGCTTCAGCTACCTCCGGCAAAGGCACCACGACGGGTTCAGCGGGTTGAGCGGCCACGTACTCGGCCAGCCGGTCGAGGCGTTGCGTCAGGGTGTCCAGGGTTGGCCGGGTCATCAATCACTCCTCCATGACGATCACCGTGTAGCCAGCGACAGCCAGACGTTGCGCCACGCGCTGGGCCTCCGGGCGAGTAGCGTATGTTCCGACTCGCACACGGTAGAACACATGGCCTTCGACCTCAGCGCGCTGGACGGAGAGCCCCTCCCACTCCGGGCCTAGTGTGTCCTTGAAGGCCAACGCCCGGACCTCAGACGTGAAGGAGGCCACCTGAACCGTGAAAGGGGCCCGCTGGGTCGCTTGGGTCGAGCCAGGAACGCCGACGACGCGGAGCCGTACGGGGATTACCCCAGGTTCGACGGCTCCGAGAACCCGAGCGGCCGCCAGTGAGAGGTCAAGGATTCGATTATCCCGGAAGGGGCCCCGGTCAGTGATTCGCACTTCGGCAGTCCGCCGGTTGAGCAGGTTTTCCACCATCACCCAGGTGCCAAAGGGAAGGACGCGGTGGGCCGCGGTCATCTGGGACATGTCATAGACCTCCCCGCTGGCGGCCTGCCGCCCATGAAACGGTTGTCCGTACCAGGAGGCCTCCCCGGTCTCCTCATAGCCCAGGAAGACCGGCCGCGGTAGTGGGACCACCGCCACCGGGGGTTTGGCACACGCCGTGAGGAGGAAGAGAACGGAGACTCCCTGCCCGATCCAGAGGGCTAGCCTGTTCATCCTAAGACCCGTAGGGTTCGCCACCGCCGCCAGCCCCGCCAAACTCTGCAGAAGCCAGCGAATCACCCAGACAAGGAAGCCCGGGCTGAGGAGCAGAATTCAGGCCAGGAGGGATTTTTCAGCTTGCCGCACGCGCCGGGAAAGGGTCACCAGAATCTGACGGGTCAGGCCGGGAAGCTTGGTGAGAAGAGTCCAGAACCCCTGGCGGGGGATCACCAACAACCGAAGCGGGGTCTCCGCGATCACTGTCGCCGAGCAGGGTTCTCCATCCAGGAGACTCATCTCCCCGAAAAAGTCGCCGGGGCCGAGCCGCACCCGCTTCCGACCCCACACCCCCACGCGGGCCGTTCCATCGAGGATGATGGAAAAGTCGCTCCCGGTCTCACCTGTCAGCGTTAGAGCTTTGCCTGCCGGCACGTCAGTAATGTCAACGATCCGGGCCACGGCGACCAGCTGCTGTCGGCTGCACCCCTGGAAGACGGGGATCTTCTGAAGATGTGCTATCTTCTCGTCCCGGCTGAGCGCCATCGAGGTTCCCCCCTTCAGTCCTGCCTTAGGCTCACAGTGCGCCCAGCCTAGCCCGAGGCCCCGGAGGGGTCAAGCACGGCTTGACAGCCGCGGCGAGTCTGTCCTTCAGCGTCACGGCAAGCGGCGTTGTGCGTCAGCGGCCATCCAGGAGCTGTCGGAACCCGGCGAGTTCCTGTTGGGGGACGTCGGGGCGCTGACGCACCTGATCGTACACGCCGTCCGGACGTTCCTCGATGGCGCGGCTCACCCGCGCGAAGACCTTGAGCAGTTGGCGCGCCTCGCGATCGGCCTTGGCCTGGGCAAGCGGGTTGACCAGCATGCCGGCGATCCGGAGGAACCGGCTCTCGAGCTTGACGTAGCCGGTGATGGTTGTAGAGACAACCGTGTGCCCCTCCTCGGTCGGACGGAAGCCATACTCCATCACGACCACAGCCTGGCCCTGGATCCCCGGGAGCAGGGGAGGATCATAGCGACCGCGCGCGTACATAACGCGCAGCCCCGGCTCGGCGTGGACCACCTCGAAATGTCCCTGTGTCCCCCAGCCGTCATCGAGGAAGAGACCCTCCGGCGTTCGCCAGATGCGGTAGCGCGCCAGCTTGAGAGCCCGCGTCACGTGAGTGGCAAACTCCGGATGATTCAGCAAGTACTCGAAGATGTCGGGCCGGGCGACATAGGGTTCGGCTTCCATGCGGGTCGAGACGAACGCCTGCTCGATGACTTGTTCCAGCTTCGCGCGCTCCGGCGGCGGGATCTGCTGCGGCAACGAAAAGGTGGGTCGGGGCGCAGCGGCGGCGGTGGGCCATAGCACTAGGCAGGCGGCGACGGCAATCCAGGCGATCGCTCTCGGAACCCGCCGCTTCGATGGCATATCACTCATTAAACCACCCTGCGTCCCACGGTTCCAACGTTCCGTGAGGTTTTTTGTTTTCCCACGATTCTCCCGTATAATCGCCGTGATATCCGGTAGGCTTTCGACTCAGGCTGGGGCTCTCGGGGCCTCGGCGAAGTCCAAGGGAGTGCAGACCGTTATGTTCAATCTCCGGGAGATCCGCTGGAAGGTCACCCCCAACGTCGAGATCACGCTGGACCCGGACCGGAGTCTGCTGGTTCCCCTCCACCGCTTCAATCAGGTGCGCGTTCCGGTGGAATCGAACCCCGTGGCTGCGGCGTTCGACGGCACCCACATCTGGGTGGCCAACAGCGGGAGCGACTCGGTCAGCAAGATCGACATCACCACCAACAAGGTGGTGGCGACGGTGCCGGTGGGGATCAACCCCTGGGACATCGTCTACGATGGCGCGCACCTGTGGGTCAGCAACCTGGTGGACAACACCGTGAGCAAGATCAACGCGGCCACGCACGAAGTGGTGGGCACCATCGGGGTCGGCAGGTCTCCTCACGGTCTCGCCTTCGATGGCGCCCACGTCTGGGTGGCGAACATGGTGGACAACAAGCTCTCGAAGATCGATGCCGTGACGAACGCGGTGGTGGCCTCCGTCGAAGTTCGGCGGTGGCCGTCCGGGTTGGCGTTCGACGGCAGCCACATCTGGAGCGCGGACAGCGGATCCAACACGGTCACCAAGGTGAACGTGAGCACCGACGTGGTCGTCACGACGGTCGTCGTGGGAAAGGCGCCGCACGGCATTACCTTCGACGGCCAGAACATCTGGGTGGCCAACTCCCAGGCGAACAACGTCAGCAAGATCAACGTCACCACCAATCTCGTGACGGGGACGGTGCAGGTGGGGCGCGAGCCGACCGGCCTGACCTTTGACGGCACGCACGTCTGGGTGGCGAACAAGGCGGGAACGGGCGTCATGAACACCGTGAGCCGGATCCACGCGATCTCGAACGTGGTCACAGCGACGGTGGGGGTCGGGAAGGAGCCGGCAGGGGTCGCCTTCGACGGCACGCACATCTGGGTGACGAACTTCGGCCAGAACAGCGTCAGCAAGATTCTCGGACTTCCCTGGTAGGATCTCCGGTACCCGCCTAACGTCTCATCAGTCGCGTTACGATCCGGGAGGCTGCGCCCTCGCTCATCTCCGCGGCAGACAGGCGCCGAGCTCGCCGGTCCGGGGTGCACTCGACTTCCACGTCGGTGAGCGTCAGACCCGCGTCCGGCGGCTCCAGCAGGAGCCGGTTCCCGTCGGAGACCCTCAGCACCTCCAGCGTTAGCGCCATCACGGTGGTCCCCCTGGCCACCGCCGGGCGGCCCACCTCGCGGCAGAAGACGAGATCGCGCCGAGTCAGATGCATGTCCACGACCAGCAGGACATCGGCCTGGAGACTTCGCGCTCGCGCGAGGGCCTGCCCTCGATCAAGGCGATCGAAAGGATCCGATCCTCCGCGGTAAGCGCGGAGGGCGGTGAGGGCGACATCCAAGGGGAAGATCCCCCGGGCATTGAGCCCTTCGATGAAGCCCGCCTCCAACCGCTCGGGAAGGCCGGCTCGCTCCTGGCTCGAGAACTCTCCCTCTCCGAATCCCGTCTGGTCGAGGGAAACCTGGAGCACCACGGCGGGACGCCGGATCTCCGCCGGACGGTAGGCAGGGTCGCGCATCGCCACGGGGGCCGGGCTCGCGCATCCGTGGAGGAGCCAGAGAGTTGTGAGCAGTACCCGGATGTCTCGCATGGCAGGTTCGATGCTCGCGCCGAACGCGCGGGCCTGTCAAGGCGTCCGCGTCACCGCCCGGCCGTTATGCTATGATTACACTATGCGCAGGCAATTTCGGAGCCTCGTGGCGATCACCGGGCTGGCGGTTCTGGCCTGGGGACCGGGGGCCGCATGGGCTCAGGGGCAGGTGGAGATCACCGCCCCGCCCCCCGAGCGCGTTCCGCGCCCAGAATTGGTCATCCCCGGGCAGCTGCCCGACGTCACGCGCCCCCGGGAGCAGGACTTCTACGCGGATGAGATCCGGGTGCGTCACGACCCGGCGTTCGTCGTGCCCCTTTCCGCCACGGTGTCCACCGGCCCCAGGACCGTGGCCCGGTTTGGGTTCTCTGGCTGGACAGCCCCGCGCGGCCGCGGCGATCTCCTGATAGCGCGCGAGGTTCCGGGGTGGTTTGCCCTCGGCTTCAGCTTCGTCTGGGACATCCCTGTCCCGTCTGAGAAGCCGGTGCCCGCGCCTCTGCCGACGACTCCGAGGTAGAGAAACCCTTCGTCGCTCTGTCGCCGACTTGGTGAGCTCGATTGATCGGTCTTGACAAAGGTCGTGCAATTGTCCTATTGTCATAAGTCAATAAGCCATGCGCCTCAGGCTGAACCGGAAGAGCGCGCTCCCCATTTACGTCCAGTTGCAAGCGCAGCTGCTCCACCTGATCCAGACCGGGCACTGGACCGCGGGGACGCGGCTCCCAACGGTCCGACAACTGGCCGGGACCCTGCGCATCAACCGGAACACCGCCTCGAAGGTCTTCGCCGAGCTCGAACGGGCCGGGTACCTCTCCTGTGAGCCCGGGCGGGGGACATTTGTCTGCCCCCTCAAGGCGGCGAAGAAGACCCACCAGTTGCGCGAGCTGCTCGCGATGATGGACGAGGCGACGGGCCGGGCGAGACGGCTGGGGTTGGCGCCCGCCGAGCTTGCAGCGGCTCTCTACGCCCGGACCGCTTCGGGAGGGGCTGCCCGGCTGACCCGGGTCGCTGTGCTGTTCGTGGAATGCAACCGGCCGCGGCTTCGCCGCCTCGGCGCGCAACTGGCGGAGGCGTTGCCGGTCCGGGTGGACTCGCTCCTCATCGAGGATCTGCGCCGAACGGTGCGTCGCTCCCCGGCCTCCCTTCGGCGATACGCGCTGGTCGCGACCACCTTTTTCCACATACGCGAAGTGAGGATGGTGGTGGCCAAGTCCGGGATCGAGGCGGTGGGTGTCCTCGCCCACGCGAGCCAGCCAACGTTGATGCGCCTCGCGGCGCTCCCCGCGGGGACGACGGTCGGGGTGACGGATCACGTGAAGCGTTCCGTCAGCAGTGCCGGGCTCACTCACTTGCGCCTCGTGTCGAGCTCGGGTCACGGGTCCCCGCGTCT
Source organism: Candidatus Rokuibacteriota bacterium (assembly GCA_016201645.1). Classification (GTDB taxonomy): domain Bacteria; phylum Methylomirabilota; class Methylomirabilia; order Rokubacteriales; family CSP1-6; genus JACQCL01. Next base: position 1,623 of record JACQCL010000210.1, on the reverse strand, counting down.
CCGTCGGATGCTCAAAAAAGCCTCGGTGGTGGTCTGTTCGAGCCCGCTCGCCAGGCGGCTCCGGGCGATGGCTTCCAAGAGCACGGAAATCCTGGTGGATGACTGGAGCCTGGATCGGGCGGGCATCGAGATGATCCGGCGGAGGCTCTCGGAGCGGGCCGCCCGCAATGGCGGCCCGAGAGGAAGCAATGCGCGCCGCTGAGTCGGCGGTGGTTCACCCGTGGCCCCTCTGAAGGGAAACCTCCACGCTCATACCCACCTCTCGGACGGCCTGTTGAGTCCGCAAGAGGTGATCGCCCGCTACAAGGAGCTCGGTTACGATTTCCTGGCGATCACGGACCATGACGATTGGATCACGGAGAGCTATTGGCAGACGATCCCGCGCGGTGACCCGGATCTCCTCGTGTTCGTCGGCGTCGAGATCGACCACCAGCGGCTGGGTCAGCACGTGGGAAAGATCCTGGGGGAGCGGGAGACGCTGTACGTCCTGAACCACCCCGCCCGCTATCGCCTCTCGCTCGACGAAACCTTGCGGCGGATCAAGCTCCTCACCGCCGATGGTCTCTCGATCCACGCCGTCGAAGTCACGGATACGGGGCTCTACAAGGCCGAGTACGACGTGGACGCGATCGGGCTCCCGAAGGTCGCCACGGACGACTCCCATCGAGAGCTTCAGGTCGGCAGGGCATGGATCGAGGTGGACGCCGGCCGGGACCGCGACGCCATCCTGCGGGCGATCAAGGCCGGCGACTTCAGGCTCGGCTTCGCGACTTAGCGACTCAGGCCGGCGTGGGTATGCTCCACATGGGCGAGGGAGCTGTGGCTGGCCGGCCAGTCGTACGCGATCGGGCTCGTGCTGCGGTTGACCGTTGCCTGACAGACGACCCCCTTCTTGTACTCCATGCCCTTCGGAAGCAGCACGTCCACCACGTGGGCGCCACCGGTCACCAGATCCTTGATCGGCTCGCTGCTGGTCTCCAGGAGGCCCGGAACGACGACGCGCGCCTTGCGCCGCTTGAGGTCGTGCTTGAACTCGATCCGGCCGATCTTGGGCTCGAGGACTTTCGTGACGAGCGAGGCAACCACCTCGAACCAGGCATTCCCGGCCTTGCCGCTCAGAATCTGGAGCACGGCCTCGCGCTGGGCAGGGGAGGAGCGCTCGTCGAGGATGGGCAGAACCGTCCCGTTCCCCTCGTGAAGCGGGCCCGGCCAGCGATACTGGACGGCGAACTTGATGCCCTTCATGCTCGTCTTGCCGTAATACCCCTCCTCCACCTGCATCCCGAGCATCCCCTCGCACCCGCCGTGGGTCGGGCGCGCCCAGAACTCACACGGGCAGCCGGGGTCGCAGTTGCAGTTCTTCAGGTACTTGCCCTTGAGCCGCCATTTGATCGTCGCCATGGTTGCCTCCTTTCACGCGGCAGTTACACCGCCGCGAAGTGGTCAAGGAAGGCAGGAACAACCTAATCGTATTGCCACTGGTGGTGCTGGGGACTTATGTGGCGGTTGTCCTGGGACGCAAATTACGCCTGCGGATCCAGCAGCGTTACGGGCGGGATCCGACCATCGCCCGCCCCAGCTATGGCCGCCGCTGGATCGCCGCCACCGTCGAAGGCATCAGCG
>JACQCL010000222.1 GCA_016201645.1 Candidatus Rokuibacteriota bacterium | reverse complement strand
GCATGCGGAGACAATCCCGGAGCGTCTCACTGACGGCTCGTTCCTTCTGGAGGCGGCGGCGGGCCGCCTCGAGGTCCGCGACGGCAGCGCGGGGATTCCCCTGAGAGAGGTGGGCGATGGCGAGCAGCCGATGGGCGACCTGGTCGTCTGGGCGTCGGCTGACAACATCAGCCAGAAATCCAACGGCAGCCGGGAAGCGCCCCATCCTGAGACAGCAAAGCGGCACCTGATACCTGACCTGTGCCAACTCCGGGCGATTCCGTAGCGTCCGGAGGACGTCGTCCATCACCTGGCAATACTCCCCGGCCGTGATCGTCCCCTCGATCGCGCCCGGTGGTAGTCGATCTATCCCTAAATAGAGGCCCATCTCCCGTCGATGTCTCCAACGAGCCCATACTGCTCCCGCGCGGTGAAATGACTTTTCACAGAAGCCTTGCTCGCCCGACGAAGTCCAGTGCCTCGCTCGTTAATTCGGAATTCGCCGCGACAGAACCGAAATGGTCGCTACGCCATGACGAATGCCTTCCTCCCCCGACTGGCCGCCCCAGGAAAGCTCCCTCAGCTGCTCGCACGGCTTCCCCGGGGCGGGCATCTGTCCAATCGGAGAGTCACTCGTCTACCGTCTTGGCCCCGGGGTGGGCGGCGTGGGCGTTGGCCCGGGCGCCGGGGGCTTTGGCGTAGGTTGCGGACCCCCGCCGGGCGCCGGAACCGGGGTCGGCTTTTTCTGTCGCACTATGTCACCTCCTCTCACAAAGAGCTTAGTGTCGAATCCACCCCTCACCTCCAGCAACCCATGTGCCACTGGCGAGAAAGCGGTGTAGTTTTGGCTAGTTGCAAGGAAAAGAACGGCTCATCCAAGCGGGGCACTCTCCCGGCTTCTGCAAATTCTGCAGGCCACCGGAATCCAGAAGCCGGCGTGAAGTCGCGGAAGCCCGACGATCCCTTTGTCCCGGAAGGCCTCCCCGCCACCACCATGAGGCCGGTCGGCCAGCTTCAAGCCGCGTGGCGGGATGACTCCGACCAGTCCAACAAAAAATCAGTCAAGACAAGTCAATGGAACGCGCCGTCGTGAGCTTGTCGTCTCGAACCTGCAATATTTGCAGGTGGATATGGTTGATGCCAGTCACCTTAAAACTCGTTCTCTCAAATTTGATGCGGGGATCGCCCGCTGGTACAGGGAGTGCTTCAGCTTGAGAGCTCATTCAAGGTCCAATGCCCAGCTTTCACGACCCAGGACCGCTTTTTGACGGAGGGAAAGGAAGATCCCTGAGGGTCGGCAGAATCAGGGCGCTCCTCGTGATGTTGTGGTTCGTGATTGGCGTGACAGCGGTCGCCTATCGGGTTGTCGAGCGCGAAGCCGCGCGATCGACTCCAGCAGCCTCAACGGGTGGAACCACGAGGCCGGCCGACGAGGTGAAAACGGTCACAGGAATGCTCAAGGCAGTCGATGCTGGGCGCCTAGTCGTCGAAGCCACTGGGGAAACGCCGAAGCACTACTCCTTCCTGCTCGCCAGAAGCACCATCAATGTCGGTGGCAAGGAAGGCACGACAGCCGATCTCAAGGAAGGCGACATCATTCGGGTCACGTATACCGAGTCCGAGGGAAAGCTCATCGCCGAGACGGTGACTGCCAGGGCGGCCAGGCCGAAGAGGTGGGGCACCTGGGAGGAATAGGGTGAGGAACCGGCTGTGCCGTGTGGGGCTCACAGTGGGGAGCCTCCTGCTTCTCATGGGGGTGAGTCGCCCTCCGAACCTTGCGCCTCTTAGAAACGATCGCCCGATGGTCCAGGCGTCGTTCGGACAGTTCGTGGACCTCCCTGAACTTGAAGACCTCCACTTTGACTTTGACCGTGTGGAGATCGGCCTTGCCGAGCTTCGCGCGCTCGAAGTCAGTGTCAGGCGGCTCCAGCGAGTCGCTCCTTCCCAGATCCTCGCGGAAGGGCACACCGATGAGTGGGGGTCAGACGAGTACAATCTTCGACTGGGAGAGCGCCGAGCCCGGGCAGTGCGAGACGTCCTGATCAACCGGGGGGTGGACAGGTCAGCAATCCTGACCGTGTCCTATGGAAGCACTCGGCCACGCTGCCTGGAGCATCACCGAGTTTGTTGGGCCGAGAACCGCCGTGTCCACCTCAGGGTGTGGGTTGCCAATGAGAGAACTCGGCACCAATCGGCAGGTCAGTCATGAGCTCCGCGAAGTCCTGACTGCGGCGGCCAGCCGGGGGACGTAGCCTTAAGTGGTCCGATAAGGGGTGTGACTTATGCTCGCGCCCTGAGGTTGTTTGGGGACTAACAGATTAGTCCACGCCTTGCACTTATTGCTAGAAAATTGCCAGAAAGAAGAATCACATATAGCAGCCGCGCGGGTCTCGGAAGTCCCTGAAACTACTGGGCTGATTCCGAGGGCGGCGCCTGGGGGTGGAAGAACGCGTGGATCCTCTGGGCCAGCTTCGGGGTGACCTTGGGGACGGCGGCCAGCTCGGCGACAGACGCCTCCCGGACCTTGCGGGCCGACCCCAGGGACCGGAGGAGGTTGGTCCTGATCGTGGGGCCGACGCCGGGAATCTGGTCCAGGACCGATTGGATCGTGCGGCGGCTCCTGAGCTTCTTATGATAGGACACCGCGAAGCGGTGAGCCTCGTCCCGGATTTTCCTGAGCGCCAGGAGCGCCGGGGAAGTCAGGTCGAGGACGAGCGGTTGAAGGCTCTCCGGCGTGTACACTTCTTCCTCCCGCTTGGCGAGGGAGACGATGGGGAGCCAGTCGAGCCCCAGATCCTCCACAACCTTCAGGCCCACATTGAGCTGACCGCGCCCGCCGTCGAGGAGGATCAGATCCGGCAGCACGGCGCCTTCCTCGAGCGCCCGGGCGTAGCGGCGGGAGAGCACCTCCTCGAGCATCGCATAGTCGTCCGCGCCCTCGACGCTCCGGATCTTGAAGCGCTTGTAATCGTCCTTCTTCATCGCGCCGTTTTCCCACACGACCATGGCGCCGACGGCCTCGCTCCCCTGGATGTTGGAGATGTCGAAGCCCTCGATCCTGTTGGGGGGTCCGGGCAAGTTGAGCGCCCGGCGCAGCTCCTCGAGGACGACCTGCTGGCGGTTGTCCCTCCCGAGGAGGTGGCTCTGGAGCGCCAGCGCGGCGTTCTCCTCGGCCATCTCGACGAACTCGCGCTTCTTGCCGCGCCGCGGGGCGTGGAGATCCACGCCCCCTTCCCGCCGGCGGCTCAGCCACTCTTGAACGAGGTCGTCTTCCGGAATTTGCTCGGATAGCAGGATCTCAGGCGGCGGGGTGACGTTCCGCGCGTAAAACTGGCGGATAAATGCCCCGAGGATCTCGCCGTCGCTCCACCCCGAGACCTTGTCGAAGAAGAACGACTCGCGCCCCAGAAGCCGCCCCTTCCTCACGAAGAAGAGCTGGACGCAGGCGTCGCTCCCCTGGCGCACGGCCCCGATGATGTCCTGATCGATCTCCTCGGTCGAGATGATCTTTTGGCGCTCGCGGACGATGTTGAGCGCCTGGATCTGGTCCCGGAGCACCGCCGCCCGCTCGAACTTCATCTCCGCGGCCGCCGCCTCCATCTCGCGCGTGAGGTCTTTGGTGAGATCCTCGTCCTTCCCTTCCAGAAAGCGTTGGACGTCCCTGACGGTCTGGGCGTAACCTTCCTTTGTCTCCCACCCCGTACACGGCGCCTTGCAGCGGTGGATGTAGTACTGGATGCATGGCCGCTCGAGCCTGCCGTCGATCTTGATCCGGCACGTCCTGAGCGGAAAGAGCTGGCGCACGAGTCTGAGCGTCTCGCGCATCGCCGTGGCGGGGTAGAACGGGCCGAAGTACGTCGCGCCGTCCTTCAGGACCCGTCGGGCGACGACCAGGCGGGGGAAGTTCTCGTTGGTCGTGAGCTTGAGGAACGGATAGTGTTTGTCGTCGCGCAGGATGATGTTGTAGCGGGGCCGGTGTTTCTTGACCAGGTTGGATTCGAGGATCAGCGCCTCGAGCTCGTTGGCCGTCACGATGACGTCGAGGTCCTTGATCTGTCCGACGAGCACGTCAGTTTTGGGGTCGCGGCTACGGGACTCGTGGAAGTACGAACGCACCCGGTTCCGGAGCGACGTCCCCTTGCCGACGTAGAGGACCTGACTCTTGGCGTCCTTGAAGAGGTAGACCCCCGGCCGGTCGGGCAGGCGGTCGAGCTTTTGCTGGAGGGTCATCATCCTCGGAGGGGGGCTTCGCCCCCCTTCCGATTCCTCCCCCGGAAGGTTGCGCGGGCAAAGCCCGCGCTCGAAGCCCTTCGACGTGGCGTTTGAGGGTGTGCTGCCGTCGGCATTGGGGTCACCGAAGCGTCAGATCTTTCTTCTTTAGCGCCTTGATCCTGTCGCGCAGTTCGGCCGCGCGCTCGAAGTCCAGCCGCTTCGCCGCCTCCTTCATCGCCTGCTCCAGCTCCGCGAGCCGTGCCTCCAGGGTTTCCGCGGAGATGTACTCCTCCTCCGGCTCGCGGCTCACTTCGACCGTATAGTAGTCGCGCTCCCAGACGGAGTGCAGCAGTTCGCGGATGGACTTCTTGATGGTTTCGGGCGTGATCCCGTGCTGTTCGTTGTACGCCTCCTGATGCTTCCGGCGCCGCTCGGTCTCCGCGAGGGTCTGCTTCATGGAATCGGTCTCCCGGTCCGCGTACAGGATCACCTCGCCCCGGACGTTCCGGGCGGCCCGCCCGGCCGTCTGGATGAGCGAGGTCGCCGAACGGAGGTACCCCTCCTTGTCCGCGTCCAGGATGGCGACGAGCGAGACCTCGGGGATGTCGAGTCCCTCCCGCAGCAGGTTGATGCCGATGAGGCAGTCGAACTTGCCGAGGCGCAGGTCGCGGATCAGCTCCACCCGGTCCAGGGTGTCAATGTCGGAGTGGAGGTAGCGGACCCGGAGCCCCATCTGCTGGTAGTACTCGGTCAGATCCTCGGCCATCCGCTTGGTCAGCGTTGTCACCAGAACTCGCTCGTCACGCTCGGCGCGGGCCCGGATCTCGTGAAGGAGGTCGTCGACCTGCTCGGTGGCGCGGCGCACGGTCATCCAGGGGTCCATGAGCCCGGTGGGGCGGATGATCTGCTCTGCCACCGCCCCATCAGCCGTCTTGAGCTCGTACTCCGCTGGGGTGGCCGAGACATAGACGGTCTGAGCCGTCATCCCGCAGAACTCCTCGAAGGTCAGCGGGCGGTTGTCGAACGCCGACGGCAGGCGGAAGCCGTACTCCACCAGCGTCTCCTTGCGCGATCGGTCGCCGTGGTACATCCCCCGGATCTGAGGGACCGCCACGTGACTCTCGTCGATGATGACCAGGGCGCCCTTGGGCAGGTAGTCCATGAGGGTCGGCGGGGGCTCTCCCGGTTTGCGGCCGGTCAGGTGGCGGGAGTAGTTCTCGATCCCATGGCAGTAGCCGATCTCCCGGAGCATCTCGATGTCGAACAACGTACGTTGCTCGAGTCTCTGAGCTTCAAGCAGCCGGTTCGCGGAGCGGAAGAAGGTCAGGCGCTCGGCCAGCTCAACCCGGACCCCTTCGATCGCACGCTCCAGTTGATCCTCAGGCGTGACGTAGTGGTTGGCCGGGTAAATGGCGACCTGGCCGACCCGTTCCAGGAGCTGCCCTCGGAGCGGGTCGATCTGATGGATGGCCTCCACCGTGTCCCCGAACAGCTCGATCCTCAGCGCGGTCGTATCCCCGGACGCCGGGAACACCTCCACCACATCGCCGCGCACCCGGAAGGTCCCGCGGTGGAAGTCGTAGTCGTTGCGCTCGTACTGGATGGCCACGAGCTGTTGGATCATCCGGTCGCGATCCAGCGTGACGCCCTCGGCCAGGGATAGGTGCATGCCGCGGTAGGTCTCCGGCGCGCCGATGCCGTAGATGCAGGAGACCGAGGCCACCACGATCACGTCGCGCCGCTCGAAGAGGGACTGGGTCGCGGAGTGGCGCATCCGATCGATCTCATCGTTGATCAGCGCGTCTTTCTCGATGTAGGTGTCGGTCTGGGGGATGTAGGCCTCGGGCTGGTAGTAGTCATAGTAGGAGACGAAGTACTCGACGGCGTTGGACTGAAAGAACGCCTTGAACTCCCCGTAGAGCTGCGCTGCGAGGGTCTTGTTGGGCGAAATGACCAGCATCGGGCGCTGGAGGCGGGCGATGGCCGAGGCGATCGTGAACGTCTTGCCGGATCCGGTGACGCCCACCAGCACCGAGTGGGGGCGGCCGTCCTGGATGAGGCGAACCAACCGCTCGATCGCCTGGGGCTGGTCTCCCCGGGGCTCGAAATCGGAGGAGAGTTGAAACACTGGAACTTAGTGGGTGGAGGGAACCGCGACCAGGTACTTACGCCAGGAGTCGAGGAATGAGTTGGCGTGGGGGTGACGTAAGAGGTGGACCGAGAAGAGGAACTGGGGGTGTACGGGCTCGCGGATCAGCAACATTCCGGCCTCCCCGAGCGAGCGATTGCCCTTTCGGAGATTGCACCGGAGGCACGCGGCCACCACGTTCGTCCACGTCGTCTCCCCGCCCCGCGAGCGCGGGAGGATGTGGTCCACGGTCAGACGTTCGCCCCGCCGGCCGCAATATTGGCAGGTGTAGCTGTCCCGCCGGAGGATGTTCTTCTTGTTAAAGGCGACCCGGTCCAGAAACGGCTTCCGGATGTAGACGGCCAGCCGGATCACCGCCGGGAGCTGAAAGGAGAGCGAGGGCGATCGAACGACCCGAGGGGATGGCTCGACGCTCTCGGCCTTCCCGCTCAGGACGAGAGTGATCGCCCGCTTGGCGTTGGTGAAATGGAGCGGCTCGAACGTGTAGTTGAGGACCAGGACCGCGATTTCATCCATACACCCTTGAAAGGATAGACGCGAGGCCTCGGCCTGTCAACCCTGTCGGGGGAGGCCCAAGAGGCTGAAAAGGTTGGGAGAGGCTCGGCTCAGACGAGAACGCGCCAGAGGAACTGCGCCGAGCCGGAGAGCAGGGTGAAGGAAACGAGGGCGGCGTCGGGGTTCGCGAACGCCAGCCACAGCAGGCACAAGAGGGTGACGAAGCAGCCCACGTAAAATCGCACCTCACGGTGGTCCACCCACGCGTGCGGGTCGAGGATCCGCCTGGCGTTCTCGATCAGGTACAGGGGGGAGTAGAGGAGGTAGAAGGCCAGGAAGAGTGCCGAGAGAACGAGGATGCCGCCCAGTGCCCCCACGATGCCCCAGAGGGCCCACCTGAACATCCCGTCCACAAGCTTCTCCTCGATGGCGGGCGGGAGCGCCTGAGGGCGGTAATAGACGATGCTCATTCCGAGCGCGTAGAGAGGAAGAATCAGCTCCATCCATGGCCGGCTCTGGCGGTCATCCACGATTCTCGCGGCTCCATGACGGAAAATCATTATATAGGCCCTCCCAATTGTGAATGCAGAAGCGATGCCAGAGCGGCGAGCTCCTAACCTCTCGAGATTCCAAATCTTTCCCAAGGAACTCCAAAGCGGCGTGTCAGCCATTGACGGACGATGGCGTCAGGGACTGTCAATCCCCGTTACAGAAGGAAGCCACCGGGGAACGGGTCCTCCGGGGTCAGGAGGAGGGTGCTGATCCCAGTGTGGACGGGCCCGGAGGGTTCGATGAAGACGACGCCCGCCTGAGCCTCGGGGTGATGCGGTTGCGTGAGAATGGCCCCGCACATGGCGGAGTGCCCGCGCGGCTCGTACAGGGCGAAGCCGAGGAGATCAGTTCATCCGCGGAGGAGGTTCTTCAAGAGGAAGAGGAGGTTGGCGGGCCGCTCGGCGAGACGGCGGACGAAGTAGCCGTACCACTCCTCCCCGAACGGGACCAGGACCCTCACCCGGAGCCCCCGGGCCCGGATCCGCGCGTGAAGGTCGTGGCGGATCCCGTAGAGCATCTGGATCTCGAACTTCTCGGGCGGAATGCGGAGGTCACCCGCCCGGCGCGCCGCGCGCCAAATCAGGGGCTCGTCATGGGTCGCGAAGGCGGGATACACGCCCGCCGCGAGCGCTTCGGAGGACAGGAGCAGGTCCAGCAACCGCCCGTAGCTGTCGTCCACCTCGCGCTTGGTCGGGAAGGCCAGCTGCGGCGGCTCCCGATAGGCGCCCTTGCAGAGGCGGATGGTGGCTCCCAGGCGGAGGAGTCGCCGGAGGTCATCCTCGCTCCGTCTGAGGTAGGCCTGGATGACGCACGCGGCGTTCGGATAGCGCGGCCTGACGGAGTCGTAGAGCGCGAGGGTGCGCTCGGTATAGGCGGAGGACTCCATGTCGATCCAGCAGCGCTCGCCTGCGGCCTGGGACCGGTCCAGGACGCGCTCGAGATTCTCGCGGCAGAGCGCCTCCGACAGGTCGAGACCCAGGTGCGTGAGCTTGAGCGATGCCACGCAGTGGAGGTTTCGGCGCTTGATCTCGTCCAACAGGTCCAGATAGACTTCGGCGGCCCGTCGCGCTTCGGCCCCTGTTCGCACGTTCTCTCCGAGGTAGGTGATCGCGGACAGGAGGCCGGTATTCTGCATTCTCCCGATGACGGCAAAGGCCTCGTCGGCCGTCGTGCCCGCGACGAACCGCCTGACGAGCCGGCGTGTCAGCGCCAGACGGTCCATCGCCTGGCCGAGTTGCCGCTTTGTCGAGAGGTAGAGAAGGGCCGCCCTCAGCATACTCGGACCCTAGCACCCGGGCGTCGAGCCGGTCAAGGCAGAGAGCGGGAGAGGTGCCGGATCAGGATCCCCTCGCGAAGACCGAAGTCGCTCACGATGACCGATCGAAAGCCGAAGTGATCCATCGCGGCCAGGCAGATCGCGGTTCCGGGGACGATGACGTCGGCCCGGCCGGGCGGAAGGCATGGCAGCTGCGCCCTGGCGGACGCCAGCAACGGTGACAGGTCACGGAGAAGCCGTTCCACCCGGTCACGCCGCAGCACGTGACCCTGGACGCGCCCGGGATCGTAGGTCTGAAGCTCGAGATCGAGCGCCGCGAGCGTCGTGACAGTTCCCGCCGTACCAACGAGGTGATCGGGGCGGGATTGGTCCGCGAAGTCGGTGAGGCCGGTCGCGAGTCGGGAGCGGATCTCCTGCTCCATCCCGGCGTACCGGGCGGCGTCCACGGGCTCGGCGGTCCGGTAGCGCTCGGCGAGCGGAACGACCCCGAGGGGAAGGCTGACCGCTCTCACAAACTGGCGTTCCCGGGCCAGGATGAATTCGGTGCTCCCCCGCCGATATCGAGGAGGAGAAGCGAGCCGGAAAGGGTGGCGAGGCCGTGGAGAGTTCCGAGGAGAGCCAACCGGGCTTCTTCTTCTCCCGGCACGACCCTCACGGCAAGCCCTGTCGCCCGGTGGATTCGCTCGAGGAAGACCTGGCGGTTTCCGGCGTCGCGCACGGCGCTCGTGGCGACGATCAGGATCTCCTGCGCTCCCAGCCTCTTCGCGGTCGCGCAGAACTGGGAGACCGTCGTGATCGTCCGGGCCATGGCGGCCTCGCCGAGG
>JACQCL010000224.1 GCA_016201645.1 Candidatus Rokuibacteriota bacterium | reverse complement strand
CGAAGCGCAGCCGCGTACTCTCTGAAGCCTCGCTGGATCTCTAGTGCCGCGTGCAGCGCGCGCCGGGCGTGGTCCTCATGAGCAATCGGCGCCCCGAACAGCGCCATGATCCCGTCGCCGGTGAACTGGTTGACGGTCCCCTCCCACCGATGGACGGCGTCGAGCATCAGCTGGAACGCCCCGTCCATCACCCTGTGGAACTCTTCCGGGTCAAGGGTCCCCGCCAACTCGGTGGAACCCTGGACGTCCACGAAGAAGACGGTGACCTCCTTGCGCTCGCCGCGCAAGGCCCGCCCCTCGGTGAGGATCCTCTCGGCGAGGTGGTGGGGGGTGTAGGAAACCGGGGCGCGCGCGCCGCGCGTTCCAGGGGACGGAATCGAGGCCAGAGCCGCCCCGCAGCCGTCGCAGAAGCGAGCGCCGAGAGGGGCGCCCTGGCCGCAGGAGGGACACCGCGCCTCGAGGGGACGGCCGCAGGAGGTGCAGAAGCGCGCGCCCTCCCGGTTTCCCTGACCGCACGCCAGACAGTTCAACGCCTGCCTATCCCTCGCTGAGCCCCGCGTCCACGGCCATCGCCAGTGTGGTCGCAAGGTTCCAGTAAGCCGCAACCCCGATCATTTCTAATATCTCATCCTTAGAGAATCCGGCGTCCTCCATCTCGCGGAAGTCTTCGGGCTTTAGCCCTTGAGGGTCGCGCGCGACCCGAAGGGTGAACTCAACGAAACGCCGGTCCCGTTCGGGGAGCGGTAGAGCGGCCGGCACTTGGCACATGTTTTCTAGGGTGCCGTTGTCGAATCCCAGCCTCGACAACGCCTGGCGGCTCGCATCGAAGCACGTGCGGCATCCCTTGGCATGCGCGATCAACATGCCCGCGACGCCCTGAGCGGCCCCGAAGCGATTCGGAATCGGGATCAACTCCTGGACGGCCTGCACCCACGCCTTCACCAACCTGGGGTTCTTGGCCAGGACATAGTAGGTGTGCGCTATTCGGTCGGACCGCGCGCGCCTCTTGGCGATCTCCATATACTCCTTTGCCTCAGGCGCCAAGCGGTCCTCTGGAATCAATTCGAAGAAGGCCATGGTCCACCTCCCGGCTCCGTTACTCCTCTGCCAGGGCAGCCACGATGGATTGGTTAATGACGATCGTCAACGCCCAGTAGGCGGCGAAGCCGATGATTTCCTGAATCTCCTCTTTCGAGAAGCCGTGTTCGGCCATCTCTCTGAAGTCCTTCGGCGCGAGGTCCGCCGAACTCCTCGCGATCTTGAGGGCGTAGTGGACGAACAGGCGATCGCGATCCTTCAGCGGGAGCGCTTCGGGGTTGGCGCAGATCCCGTCCATGGTCGCTTCGTCGAACCCGAGCTTGTCGAGCTGAGAGCGCGAATAGGCGAAGCAGGTCCGGCATCCCTTGGCGTGGGCGATGAGCATGGCTGCGACCATTCGCGCCTCCCACGGGAACCGAGCTTGCAGGAGCAAATTTTTGGCCGCCTTCACCCTTGCCTCGATGATCCTGGGGGAGCGGCCGAACACCCTCCACGTGCGGGGAATCGACTCCACCCCGATGAGGCGTCGGACCTCCTCCAGCATCTGCCGGACTTCGAGGGAGAGTTCCTCGTCAGAGGGGAGGTCGAAGAACGCCATCAGACGTCCTCCTGCTGATCAGTCTTCAGCGAGCGCCGCATTCGCGGACTGGGTCATGACCATGTTCATCGTCCAGTAGGCCGCGAAGCCAATGATCTCCTGGATCTCCTCCTTCGAAAAGCCACGCTCAGACATTTCCCTGAAGTCCTTCGGCGTGAGGTTGGCTGAACCCGTGGCGATCTTGAGGGCGTAGTGCACGAACAGGCGATCGCGTTCCTTGAGCGGGAGGGCTTCCGGGTTGGCACAGATCGCGTCCAGGGTCGCCTCGTCGAAGCCGAGCCTGTCCAGTTGGAAGCGAGCCCCTGCAAAGCAGCCCCGGCATCGCTTGGCGTGGGCGATGAGCATGACCGCCATGTTCCGAGCTTCCCATGGAAAGCGACAGTCGTAGCTCAGATTCTGGTAGGCCTTAAACCTTGCCTCGATGATCTTGGGGGAGCGGCCGTATGCTCTCCAACTGGGGGCAACATTCTCAGTCCCCCGTAGACGGCGGTACTCCTCCAGCGTTTGCCGGATTTCGGGAGAGAGTTCCTCGTCAGCGGGAAGGTCGAAGAACGCCATCACACGCCTCGCAGAAGGGAATTTTCTGAGGCGAAAGTACCACGGTCCCCGGGGCGGCCGCAAGACGAAAGCCGGCCGGGGTTACTCCGAGAGCTTCAAGAGGGCGCCGGTGCGACGGCAGCGAGTGATGGCCCGGGTCAGCGCCCAGTGGGCGAGCCCGAGGTAGAGCGCCGAGAGGGCAAACCCCGTCAGGAGCGGGGATCCAAACGTGGAGGCAAACCCGTAGTGCGAGCGGAAGGCGTCGAGAACATAGGTGAGCGGGAAGAGGCCGGCCAGGGCGGACACCGATTCGGGGAGAACCGAAACCGGATAGTAGATCCCGCAAAAGACCATCACGAGGTTCACCGTGGCCCAGGCCGAGACCTCCGCGCGCGTGCCGAAGAGCACCACGAGGGCACAGACGAGGAGCCCCACGATCGCCGAGGTCAGGAAGCACCCGAGGAGGAACGCTGCCAGCGCCAAGGCGTCCGCGTGGAAGAAATCAAACCCGAACGCCCACTACGAGAGCAACGCCTGGAGGCCGAACACCGTCAGCTCGCGTCCCACTCCCACCAGCCAGGACCCGAGAGCCAGGTGACGGACTTCCACCGGTGCCAGGAACTGGTGCTTGACGGACTTCGACCAGACGTCGAACAGCACCGCGTACGACACGTCGAGCTGGCAGACCTGGACGGTCGAGAGCGCCATCGTGCCAACGAGGAGAAAGGCGGTCATCCCAGGGTCGAGGGCGAGGAAGCGCGTCATCAAGCCGATCGAGAGCACGCCGACTGACGGCCAGAACGTCAGCTCGAAGACGAAGAAGACGTTCCGGCTGGCCATCAGCACGTTGCGGTGGGCGAAGGCATAGACCCGCCCGGCCTCACTTCGCCAGTTCAACGAACACCTCCTCCAGATCCGGCTCGTGGACATCCAGGTCGCGGACAACGAATCCGTGCTCGTGGAGCAGGCGGAGGATCTCGGGCAGCCGCTTTTCGGCTGAATCCACGGTGCACTCGATGCGGCCGTCCTGGCTCACGCACCGGAGGACCCCGGGCAAGTCCGCCAGACGATCCCAGACGGGCGGGTCCAGCCGCAGCGCGATGACGTCGCCGATTCTGATCTGCCGTTTCAGCGCGTCCGCTGTGCCGCGCGCCGGGATTTCCCCGCTCTTGATGAAGGCGATCTCGTCGCACAACTCCTCAGCCTCCCGCATATAGTGGGTGGTCAGCAGGATGCTTGTCCCCCGATCTTGCCTGAGCGCTTTGATCTGAGCCCGCATCCTCGCGGAGATATCCGGATCAAGTCCCAATGTCGGCTCGTCAAGGAACAAGAGCTCCGGATCGTTCACCAGCGACTTGGCGAGCGCCAGCCGCTGCTTGAGGCCGGTGGAGAGCTCGTGGTACGGCACCTTCCGGTGCTCTTCAAGCTCGCAGAGCGCCAGCAACTCGTCCACCTTCCGGGAAAGCGCCCAGCCGCTGAGCCCATAGAGCCGTCCGTAGAAGGTCAGGATCTCGGGAGCGCGGAGACTCCAGATGAAGTTCGAGTTGCCGCTGGCCATATTCAGGCGCGGACGGATGGCGCGGGCCTCCCGGACGACGTCGTGACCGAGCACCCTGGCCCGCCCCGCGTCGGGCAGGAGGAGGGTCGCGAGGATGGACAGAAGGGTCGTCTTCCCCGCCCCGTTGGGACCGAGGAGACCGAAGATGATTCCCCGAGGAATCGAGAGGCTGATCCCCCGCAGGGCGTGGGTCAGCCGGCGCGGGAACCACCCGCTGCGGAACGTCTTCGAGAGATCCTGCACCTCGACGGCGAGCATGACCGGTCTATGATATCATCCCCCCACCGCACGGAGGTCCCCGGTGGAGGAATCCGCGCTCGCGTCCAGTTGGAGCTGCCCGGCTTCGCTTCTCGCCGCGGGCCAGTCGGCGAAATTCCGCCTGCGTTGCTGGGACCGGACCGTGGAGGGATTCCTGGTCAACCACGACGGCCGCTTTTATGCCTACGTCAACCGCTGCGCCCACGCCGGGACCACGCTCGACTGGTGGCCGAACGAGTTCTTCACCGACGACGGTCGCCACCTGATCTGCGCCACCCACGGCGCGATCTACCTCCCCGACACGGGCCTCTGCATCGCCGGCCCCTGCCCGGGCGCCTCGCTCACGCCGCTTCCCGTCGCGCAGCAGGGCGATACCCTCATCGTTTCGTGTCCCGAGGGCGAGCCGTGACCCCCGACGACGAGATCGCAGAACTCGAAGAGGCCAACGCGCACTTCTACCGTGCGTTCGAAGCGCTGGACCTCCAGGACATGGAGACGGTCTGGGCCAAGGGCGAGCACGTCAAGTGCATCCACCCGGGCTGGGGGCTCCTGGTCGGGTGGGAAGTGGTCCGCGCCTCCTGGGACACGATCTTCAAGAACACGGCAGAGATCCGCTTCAGCCTCAGCGACGTCTCGGTCCAGGTGGACGGCAACCTCGCGTGGGTCACGTGCACCGAGAACATCCTCTCGCAGGTGCGCGGCAACATCTCGGTGACCTCGGTGCTCGCCACCAATCTCTTCGAGCGCCAGGGCGATGCCTGGCTCATGATCCACCACCACGCCTCGCACGTGTTCACCCCTGAA
Organism: Candidatus Rokuibacteriota bacterium; assembly: GCA_016201645.1. GTDB lineage: Bacteria > Methylomirabilota > Methylomirabilia > Rokubacteriales > CSP1-6 > JACQCL01. Next base: position 2,405 of record JACQCL010000224.1, on the reverse strand, counting down.
ACCCCACCCGAGGGCGAGACCGCCTAACCTTGACTTGAAGGGCCCCGAGGTCAACAATCGAACTGCGCATGGCGAGCAAACTGATCGCGCTCAACGAGGTCGGCCGCTACGTTCAGAGCGGCATGACCGTCGGACTCGGCGGCGGGCCCCTCCTCGCCGCGCCGATGGCGCTCGTCCGCGAGGTCATCCGGAGCGGCGCCCGGGACCTCCGCCTGGTTGCCTGCTCCACCGGAGGCATCGCGTTCGATCTCCTCATCGGCGCCGGATGCGCCGCGTCGGTGGAGTTCGCGCAGATCACCTTCAACGAATATGGGGCCGCCCCCAACTTCCGCCGATACGCGGAGTCGGGTCGGTTGCGCTGTAAGGACCACAGCTGACCCGGCCTCCTGGCCGCGCTCCAGGCTGGAGCGTCGGGGCTGTCCTTCATGCCGGTGCCCGGCCACGTCGGCTCGGATTACGAAACCCTTCGCCCGGAGTTCAAGGTGATCGCGGACCCATATTCCGGGAAGGATGTGCTCCTGGTCCCCGCGATCGTGCCGGACGTTGCGTTCATCCACGCCCTCCAGGCGGATACCGACGGGAACCTGCTCGTGGATGAGAAGGAAGACGACTTCCTCCTGGCCCAGGCCTCCCGCGTCGTGGTGGCATCCACTGAAGAGATGGTCTCCCCCGATCTCCTTCGGCGCGCGGCTTACGGGCTCAAGCTCTCGGCGATCCACGTGACGGCGCTCGTCGCGACGCCGGGCGGAGCGCACCCGACGGCGTGCCGGGAGCGCTACGGCATTGACGCAGGCCACCTCACCGAATACCTGGGGCTGGCGAAGAGCGACGAGACGTTTCGGACCTATCTCCAGCGCTACATCTTCGACCTGAAGGACCACGGCACCTATCTCGCCCAGGTCGGGCTCGCGGCTCTCGCCGCCTGATTCTCGCCGGTGACATACACGCCGGAAGAATTCATGGCCGCGGTCATCGCCCGCGAAGTGCGGGACCAGGAGACCGTGGCCGTCGGTACCCTCTCCCCTATCCCCGCCGCCGGCGTCCTCCTCGCGTCCCGACGGCATGCTCCCCGGGCGACCGTGATGATCATCAATCACGACGACCACTGGCCCTTCCACAACGGGTCCAAGGAGTTCTACGACTTCGCTCAGCGGGGGAAGATCGACCTGTTCTTCCACTCGGGGGGCCAGATCGATCAGTTCGGGAACCTGAACGTCATCACGATCGGCCAGCACGACCACCCGACGATCCGCCTCCCCGGGGGGGCCGGCTCGCCCATGCTTTACTACCTGGCGCGCCGGGTGATCCTCTTCCGCACCGAGCACAGCCCGCGGGCGTTCGTGGAGCGGGTGGACTACGTGACCAGCCCGGGATCAAGCTCGCCACGCGTCGCGCGTTCCGGCGGCCCGCGGAAGGTCGTCACGCCGCTGGCGGTGCTCGCCTTCAACCGGGAATCGAAGCGGCTGGAACTCGAATCGGTCCACCCGGGCATCTCCCTCGCCCAGGTTCAAGGCGCCACCGGCTTCCCGCTGGGCGGGCCGCGCGAGGCCCCCACCACGCCGCCCCCGACCGAGGAGGACCTGGCGATCCTGCGCGGTCCCGTCCGCGAATCGGTGGCCAAGCTCTACCCGGTTTTCGCGCGAACGGCCTTTCTCGCCGCCTGAGCGCGCAGGAGCAAATACCCCTCCGTCTCACGGATCACCTCGTAGCGGTACTCTTCCCGCCCTTGCATGCCCGGGACGCTGAGCGTCACCTCCCTCCCCTGCTGCTCGAGCCTCAGGCCCGGCAGATGCCGCCCCGGGATAATCGTCTCGTCCAGCAGCACGTACTCGCTCGTGTCGATCCCCGCGGGAAAGATAAAGACCTTCGGGCGCAGAGCCAGGTGGGGGACCAGCCGCTCGTGGGTGGAGACGGCCACGTCGAGCGGAATCTGGGCCAGGAGCGGATAGATAGCCCGCTGGCGATCGGTGGGCCACCAGCGGTCCACAGCCAGGTCATTGACCGTGCGCGAGCCGAGCGCGAGGCTCAGGACAAACGCGACGGCGAGGGCCAACCCCCGCAGGGAACGGCCTTTCCATCGGACGAGGGGAGACAGTCGCCCGTACCCCGACACCGCCGCCAGCATCAGGAACGGCAGCACGAAGGAGTTGTACTGGCTCCGGTAATGAAAGAGGACGTGGTCGAGGCTCACCAAGTTGTGAGCGAGGGTCGGCAGCGCGGGGAGAAGGTCCAGGGGCGCCAGGAGGGGGAGAAACCCCAGGGGAGCGAGGAGCGCCAGCAGGTAGAGGAGCTTGTCGATGCTCACCATGAAGCCGAGGGTCCGGAACGGGTGCAGGACCATGTTCAGCATGATCTCGCCCAGCGAGCCGCCGAGGTGCGTATAGCGCCAGAGGTGGGGATACGGG
>JACQCL010000223.1 GCA_016201645.1 Candidatus Rokuibacteriota bacterium | reverse complement strand
GCTTCTTCTCCAAGGACGCGGTCCTCGCGGGCGTCTGGGAAGGCGGGCTCACCGCGCCCTTCCTGATGCTGGCTCTGACCGTCTTTTTGACGGCTTTCTATATGTTCCGCGTCGTCTTCACGGTCTTCTTCGGGGCGGGTCACTCGGAGGAACACCCTCACGATCCGCCGCTGGTGATGGGACTGCCACTTTGGACCCTGGCCCTCCTCACCGTCGGCTGGGGCGTCGGCATGGCCGTAACGGGAGAGGGAGAGGCTTCCCAGAGGCCCGGCTGGGTCCCGTGGCTTTCCTCCGGGCTGGCCGTGGCGGGAATCGTCTTCGCCTGGATGACCTACCAGAAGGCCGCAGTCAGCCCCGACACGCTGGCGCGAATCTTCGCGCCGCTCTACATCGCCGCCGATCGTAAGTTCTGGCTCGACGACCTCTACGGCGGCCTCTACCGCGGCATCCTCCTCGGCCTCTCGTGGGTCGTGGGATGGGTGGATCGCTACCTGGTGGACGGCCTCGTGAATCTGGCCAGTGCCTGGACCCTCCGGTGGGGCGACCGCCTCCGCCGGATCCAGACGGGCCGGGCCCAGGACTACCTCTACGGGGTGGCCTTCGGCGTCCTTCTCGTGATTGTCTGGGGCTACTTGGGCTGATGGGCCTAAACGGCGTTCCGATCCTCACGCTCATCACCTGGGCCCCCTTCGTGGGGGCGGTGCTCATCATGTTTACCGCCCGCCACCATCCGCTCGCGGTGCGGCTCATCGCGGCGACGACGACGGGAATCTCGCTGCTGCTGACTGTCGCGATCTACGTGGCCTACGATCGGGAGGCCGCGGGATTTCAGTTCTACGAGCAGGTGGCGCTGGTCCCCTCGCTCGGGATCTCATACGAAGTGGGGGTGGACGGGATCAGCCTCATGCTGGTGCTTCTCACGGCGATCATCATTTTCTCCGGCGTCTTTGCCTCCTGGACCATCGAGATTCGGACCCAGGAGTTCTACGCGCTTCTGTTGGTCCTGGTCACGGGCGTCTTCGGCGTCTTCGTCACGCTCGACCTCTTCGTCTTCTTCCTCTTCTACGAGCTGGCCGTGCTCCCCATGTACCTTCTGATCGGGATTTGGGGAACGTCGGCCCAGATCCGGCCGCGGGGGATCTTCGGTTGGGCGATGCGGGAGACGGGGGTCGGGTCCAAGGAGTATGCCGCGATGAAGCTGACCCTCTACCTCCTCCTGGGGTCGGCCTTCATCCTCGTCGGGATCCTCGCCCTCTACATGGCCGCGGGCGGGTCATCGTTCTCCTTCCTGGAGATGGAAGGCGTGAGGTTCGATCCCGTGGTCCAGCGCTGGGTGTTCCTGCTCTTCTACCTGGGGTTCGGCGTCCTGGCCGGGATCTGGCCTCTCCACACCTGGTCCCCCGACGGCCATTCCTCGGCCCCCACCGCCGTCTCGATGCTCCACGCCGGGGTGCTGATGAAGCTGGGCGCCTACGGAGTCGTGAGGATGGGGATGGGACTGCTCCCTCAGGGCACGCACGATTGGGTGCCGCTGGTGGGGACGATCGCGACCATCAACATCGTTTACGGCGCCCTCTCTGCGATGGCTCAGACCGACCTCAAGTACGTCATCGCCTACTCCTCCGTGTCCCATATGGGTATCGTGTTGCTCGGAGCAGCCACCCTGACGGAGTCGGGCCTGAATGGCTCGGTCTTCCAGATGTTCGCCCACGGCATCATGACCGGGCTCTTCTTTGCTCTGGTCGGCCTGGTCTATGAGAAGGCGCATTCCCGGGAGATCTTCAAGATGGGCGGCTTCGGCCGGATGATGCCGGGCATCGCCACGGCCTTCACCGTCGGCGGGCTCTCGTCTCTGGGGTTACCGGCTACCTCCGGCTTCGTGGCAGAGTTCCTGACCTTTCTCGGTGCTTGGCGCTCGGCCCACTCGTGGTGGCTCTTCCCTGCCGTGGCCGGGACCTTCCTCACGGCCGTCTACGTCCTTCGCGTGGTGAAGCAGATCTTCTGGGGCCCCGCGCCGGCGCACGGGGAGTTTCACGACCTGCCGGACGCCAGGGGGCCCGAGTGGGTGGCGCTGATCGTACTCATGTTCGTCATCGTGCTATTCGGCATGATTCCGGGGATCGCGATCGGGCCGATTGATACCGCGACGGTCCCATTGCTGATACGGCTGGGGATTTCGCCGTGAGCGCAGCCGCGCTTGAGATCGGGCTGGCGCTCGTCATGCTGGCGGTCTTTGCCGTCGGCGTGATCTCGCGCGGCGATGACCGCCGGATTGCCGGCGCTGTCGCCGGAGTGGGGGTGCTGGTCTTGGCCATCGCCTCGTTTTTCCTGGACTCCTCGCCCGTTATGGTCGGAGGCGCGTTCGCCCTGGACGGGCTCGCGCTCTTCGCCAAGCAATTGTTCCTCCTTGCCACCCTCATCGGGATTCTGGGGTCGCTCTCGCTCCCTGATCCGGCGTTCCGGCGCCGGGCCCCTGAGTACTACCTCCTGCTGCTGGCCTCCCTGCTCGGGATGCTGGTGCTGGTCTCCGCGCGCGACGTGGTCCTTCTCTTCGTCGCGTTCGAGCTGATGTCCATTCCGCTCTACGTCCTTTCCGGTTTCCTCAAACGCGAGGCCGAAGCCGTTGAGGCCGCGCTGAAGTTCTTCCTGGTGGGGACCGTATCGTCGGCCATCCTGGCTTATGGGCTGTCCTTCGTCTATGGTGCCACTCGGACCACAGCGCTGGCCGGCGTGGCTCGGTCGCTCCCGGCCGGCGACCCGCTCCTTCTCCTGGGCTTGCTCCTCGTGCTGGGCGGGTTCGGATTCAAGATTGCGGCCTTTCCGTTCCACATGTGGGTTCCGGACACCTACGAGGCCGCCAGCACCCCATTCGTTGCCTGGCTGTCGGTGGCGCCGAAGGCCGCCGGATTCGTCGCGCTGTTCCGCGTGTACTTGGAGGGCGTCGGGGACAGGGTCGCGCTCTGGATCCCGGTCATCGCCGGGCTCGCCGCGATCACGATGACGGCAGGGAACCTGATGGCGCTGCCGCAGCAGAACGCCAAACGCTTGCTCGCCTACTCGGGGGTCGCCCACATCGGCTACATGCTGGTCGGCTTCGCCGCGGTGTCGGCGTCCGGAACGGCGATGGTGCTGTTCTATCTGGTCGCCTACGTCTTCGGGAACATGGGGGCGTTTCTGGTGGTTGAGAGCGTGGCCCAGGCTGAAGGCTCGGTGCACTTGAACGCCCTCCGGGGCTTGGCTCAACGCTCCCCGCTCCTCGCGCTGGCCATGCTCCTCTCCCTGCTGTCGCTGGGAGGGATTCCGTTCGTGGCGGGGTTCTGGGCCAAACTCTATGTGTTCTGGGCCGCCGCCCAAGCGGGGCTCTACTGGCTCGTGCTGGTGGGAGCCGTGTTGACCGTGGTGGCGCTCTTTTACTACCTGGTCCTGGCCAGGCGCATGTACATTGATGCGCCCGAGCGGCCCGGCCGTATTCGGGTGTCCCCTCCTCTCGCGCTCGCCATTCTCCTCTGCGCCCTCGGCGTCGTGGGCCTTGGCATCTACCCGAAGCCACTCGTCGAACTGACCATTCGAGTGGCAAACGGGCTCTTCTAACTACCTGAAGCCATAGAGTTTATTCTCGTCGACAATTCGAAAAGCATCCTAAGGTTGACACCTTGCATCTAATGGGCTAGATTATGTACCGACCGGTTGGTACAGGCGATGCGACCGACATTAAAAACTGAGAAACCTACCCGGGACCACATCCTGGCCGCGGCCAGCCGGCTCATGGCGCTTCGGGGATATCGCGCCACCTCCCTGGTCGATGTGCTGCGCGAGAGCGGGGTGGGCAAGGGGAACTTCTATTACTACTTCAGGAGCAAGGAGGAGCTCGGCTACGCGATTCTCGAGCGGGTCGTCCAGGGATTTGTGGAGCGGGTCCTTGAGCCGTGCTTTTCCGACAGCGGGGCCAAACCCCTGGACAAGGTCCGGTGCTTCTTGGATCGCCTCCTTGAGACTCAACGGCAGCGGAACTGCGTAGGCGGGTGCCCCATGGGGAACCTCGCCTCCGAGTTGTCGGACATGCACGAGGGGTTTCGCCGGCGCCTGGCCGAGATTTTCACCGTGTGGCGCGAGAGGATGACGGACACGCTTCGGGAGGCTCAGGCTGACGGCAGTCTGAGGTCGGAGTGTGATCCGGCGAGCCTCGCCCACTTCCTCGTGGCGGCGCTGGAGGGAGCAATTCTGTTGACGAAGGTGACCAAAGACATCCAGATCATGGAGACATGCGTGGGCGAGCTCAAATCCCACCTCACGCTCTACGCAGCGGTGGGGCGGTCGTGAGCACGCTCATGCTGGAGGATCGACGGATGCCACGGGGTTCGACGTCCGAAGGGACAAAACGCGATCGCGATGAGGCCTTAGTCCGGCGGCTCAGGGGCCAGGAGCGCGGAGCGGCTGAATCGCTCGTGAGCGAGTACGGTGAGCGGGTGTACCGGCTGGCCTTTCGGATCACCGGCAATCGAGAGGATGCTGAGGAGGTAGCGCAGGACGCGCTCTGGACCGCGGCGCGGAAGATCGGGACGTTCAAGGGCGAGTCGGCCTTCGGGAGCTGGCTTTACCGGATCACCGCCAACACCGGCTACCAGAAGCTCCGGGGGCGGCGCGGGAAGGACCACGCGGAAATCTCCTGGGATGCGCTCCTGCCGCAGTTCACCGAGAACGGCCACCACGTCGAGCCGGTCGAGGACTGGTCCGGCAAGGTGGATGACCCTGTTCTTCACACGGAGCTCCGTGGCGTCCTGGGCGCTGCGGTTGATGCTCTGCCCAGCGACTACCGGACGGCATTCCTCCTCCACGATGTCGAGGGCATGCCCAATCGGGAGATTGCCAGGTCGCTTGGCATCAGTTTGCCCGCGGTGAAGTCGCGGGTCCACCGCTCGCGGCTCTTTCTGCGTCGGCGGCTGGCGCAGTACCTGGCCGTCGCCTGATCGGCGACTCTCGACCGGATGGAATCCCCTGTCTACCTTGACTTTTTTGACCGCTTCGTGGTCGAATAGGGATTCAGCGTCTCACTTTTTGACCGAGGACTCTTGTCCATGGAAGCGGTGATTGCGGTTGGTGGCAAGCAGTACCGGGTTTCGCCGGGTCATGTGGTCCGGGTCGAGCGGTTGCCCCAGCGCGAGGGAAGCCCTGTAGAGTTCCGCGCGGTCCTTCTGGCCAATCGCGACGGGCAGGTGACCGTCGGGGCGAAGGCCCTGGCCAACGCCAAGGTGCTCGGAGAGGTGGTGGAGCACGGCCGGGGCGCCAAGGTGTCCGTGGTGAAGTTCAAGCGACGGAAGAACTACCGGCGGAAGACGGGGCACCGTCAACCGTTCACGTCGGTGCGGATTACGAAAATCGAGGTGTAGGAGCATGGCGCACAAGAAAGGCGTCGGCAGTTCGAGAAACGGCCGCGATTCGAACCCCCAGATGCTGGGGGTCAAGCGGTTCGCGGGACAGTTCGTGACCGCCGGAAGCATCCTGGTCCGGCAGCGTGGGACGCGGTTCAAGCCCGGCTCCAACGTGGGGCGCGGCTCCGACGACACCCTCTACGCCCGGTCCGAAGGCTATGTCCGCTTCCAGCGGCGGGGCGACTCACGCTACGTGAGCGTTGCCGCCAGCCCCGCCTGATCCGCCCCGGCGACCTCCGGGGGGCCTGATGTTCATCGACGAGATTGATATCTTCGTCAAGGCCGGAGACGGGGGAGCCGGGTGCGTGAGCTTCCGCCGCGAGAAGTTCGTCCCCCGCGGCGGTCCCGACGGGGGCGACGGGGGCGATGGCGGGAGCGTGTGGCTGGAGGTGGACCGGGCGATCTACACCCTCCTGGATTATCACTACCAACGCCACTACGCGGCTCCGCGCGGCCAGCACGGCAAGGGCGGGGCCAAGCACGGCGCCAGCGGCACCGATCTGGTCTTGAAGGTTCCCGTCGGAACCGTCGTCTCCGACCGGACCTCGGGGGAACGGGTGGGAGAGCTTTTGTCCCACGGCCAGCGGCTCCTGGTGGCCCGCGGTGCCAGAGGAGGCCGCGGCAACCTCCGATTCGCGAGCGCAACGAACCGCGCGCCGCGGCGGGCCGACCTGGGCCGCCCCGGTGAGGAGCGCTGGCTTCACCTCGAGCTCAAGCTCCTCGCCGACGTGGGGGTCATCGGGTTTCCCAATGCCGGGAAGTCCACGCTGGTCTCCCGAATCTCGGCGGCGAGGCCGAGGGTGGCCGATTACCCCTTCACGACTCTCGTGCCCACGCTGGGCCTGGTCCGCGTGGGCGAGGGGCGGTCGTTCGTCATTGCCGATCTTCCCGGCCTGATCCCGGGCGCTTCGGAGGGCAAGGGGCTGGGCATTCGCTTTTTGCGCCACATCGAGCGCACCCGGCTCCTCATTCATCTGATCGATCTAGACCCCGCCACGGGACGAAGCCCTGTGGACGACTGCCATGCGCTGGTCCGGGAGCTCGGCGCCTTTTCGCCGGAGCTGGCCCGTCGGCCGCAGCTCCTAGTGGCCAACAAGATCGATCTCCCCGGCACCGAAGCGCGGTGCCGCGAGGTCGAAGGGCTGGCGCGGGCGAGCGGCCTCACCTTCTTTGCGATCTCCGCGGTCACGGGGCAGGGGCTGCCCGAGCTGGTGCGGGAGGCGGCGGATCGCCTCGACCAGGAGCAATGGGCCAAAGCCGCCAGCTAACCTCGTCCCCCGCGCGGCGGGCTCTCCCCAAGGTCAAGCGCCTCGTCGTCAAGGTTGGCAGCGGCCTCGTCTCCTCCACATCGGCCGGCCTTCTACCCGAGCGGATCGGCGCGCTGGCGGATGAGATCGCCCAACTGGTCAAGGACGGGAAGGAGGTCGTGCTGGTGTCGTCCGGGGCGATCGCCTCGGGGATGGCACGCCTCGGCCTCACCCGGCGGCCGCGCTCCATCCCCGAGAAGCAGGCGGCGGCGGCCCTGGGCCAGTCGGCGCTCATGTGGCACTACGAGCAGGCGTTCGCGCGATACGGGATCCGGGTGGCCCAGGTGCTCCTGACCCAGGAGGACATCAGCGCCCGGCCGCGGTACCTGAACGCGCGGAACACGTTGCTCGTGCTCCTGGGATTTGGCGTGCTCCCCGTCGTCAACGAAAACGACACGGTCGCGGTGGAGGAGATCAAGGTTGGGGACAACGACAACCTGGTAGCCCTGGTCGCCCATCTCATCGACGCCGATCTCCTCGTGCTGCTGACCGACGTGGACGGACTGTACACGGGGGATCCGCGCCGCGATCCGGACGCGCGGCGGCTCCCGACCGTGGAGGCGGTGACGGAGGAGATCCAGCGGCTCGTCTGGGACGCCGAGGGGCAGGTGTCCGTGGGCGGAATGAGCACCAAGCTGGAGGCGGCCCAGAAGGTCACCTCGTCGGGGATCCCCATGATCATCGCCAGCGGCCGGGAGCCGGGTACGTTGCGGCGTGTGCTCAAGGGCGAGCCCGTGGGAACCTATTTCGCGCCCAGGGGGGATCGGCTTGCGGCGCGGAAGCGCTGGATCGCCTTTGCCGTGCCGCCCCAGGGCCGGCTCACGGTGGACGCGGGTGCCAAGAGCGCCCTGGCCGAGCGGGGGAAGAGCCTCCTCCCCTCGGGAGTCGTTGACGTGGAGGGGGAGTTTCACGCCGGCGAGGTGGTCTCGCTCAGCCTAGCCGACGGCAAGGAATTCGCCCGGGGTCTCACCAACTATGACGCCGCGGAGCTTCGAAAGATCCAGGGCGCGAAGACCTCGGCCCTGGAGGCGTTGCTCGGGTACAAGAGCTTCGACGAGGTGATCCACCGGGATAACCTCGTCCTCCTGTAGGAGGGAGGGATGAGCATGAAGATCCGGGAGCTGGTCGAGGCCAAGGCGCGGGCCGCCAAGAACGCCTCCCGCACGCTGGCCCTCTGCTCGACGAAGGTCAAGAACGAGGCGCTTTCCCAGATGGCGCGCGGCCTCGAGGAGAAAGCGGCCATGATCCTCGAGGCGAATCGGGCCGACCTGGACCGCGCCCGAAGCCGCGGGTATGCGCGCGCCTTCCTCGACCGGCTCACGCTGACAGAGGCGCGCATCGAAGAGATGGCGTCGGGGCTCCGCCAGGTTGGGGGATTGCCCGATCCGGTCGGGAAAGCCGTCGAGGTCTGGCGCCGTCCCAACGGCCTGGAGATCGCCCGGGTGCGGGTCCCCCTCGGCGTGGTCGGGTTCATTTACGAGTCGCGCCCGAACGTGACCGCTGACGCGGCGGGGCTCTGCCTGAAGGCGGGGAACGCCCTGATCCTCCGGGGCGGCAGCGAAGCGCTGGAATCCAATTCGATGATCGCCACCGTGCTCGCCAAGTCCGTGGAGAAAGCCGGCGTCCCGGCGGATGCCATCCAGTTTATCGATAGCTCGGATCGCGAGGCTGTGCTGGCTCTCTTGAAGCTCGACCGGTACGTCGATCTCATCATCCCGCGGGGAGGCGAAGAGTTCGTGCGGCTCGTCGCCGAGCGCTCTACGGTGCCGATCCTCAAGCACGACAAAGGGCTCTGCCACGTCTTCGTGGACGAGGATGCCGACCTGGCGATGGCCGTGGACATCGCGTTCAACGCCAAAGTCCACCGGCCGGGTGTCTGCAACGCCATGGAGACCCTGCTCGTCCATCAGGCGGCGGCGGCACGTTTCCTCCCCGCGCTCGCCCCGCGTCTTCTGCAGGCGGGCGTGGAGATCCGGGGGTGTCCGCGGACGTGCGCGCTGATTCCGGCGGCGCGGCCGGCGGCCGAATCGGACTGGGACACGGAATATCTGGACTTGATCCTTTCAGTGAAAGTGGTGGAGAGCTTCGAAGAGGCCGTCTCCCACATCCGCGCCCACGGGTCCGGTCTTGCCGAGGCCATCGTGACCTCGGACTACCGGCGCGCGCGTCGCTTCACGCACGAGGTGGACGCCGCGTGCGTGCTCGTGAATGCCTCGACCCGGCTCGTGGACGGCGGCCAGTTCGGCATGGGCGCCGAGATGGGCATTTCCACCTCCAAGCTCCACGCGCGCGGCCCCGTAGGGGTAGAGGAGCTGACGACCACGAAGTTCGTCGTGCTGGGTGACGGCCAGGTGCGGGAGTAGCCGGGCATTGTCGCGCGTCGGAGTCTTGGGGGGGTCGTTCAACCCCATCCACCTGGGCCACCTGCTCCTCGCCGACGAAATTCTGGAGCTCCTTCAGCTGGACCAGATCCTCTTCGTTCCTGCCTCCCAGCCGCCTCACAAACCTGCGCGAGGCCTTGCCCAGGCGCGGGACCGGTACGCCATGACGGAGCTCGCGATCCGCGGGCACCCGCGCTTCGCCATCTCCGACCTCGAGCTTCGCCGCCCCGGGCCGTCGTACACGGTGGACACTCTCGAGGCGTTGCGGCAGGCTGAGGGGCCGGGGGCGGCGTTCTACCTCATCATCGGGTCCGAGACCTTTCTGGATCTGCTCTCGTGGCGGGATCCGCAGCGGATCGCCCGGCTGGCGTGGCTGGTGGTGATTCCCCGCGCGGGTGCCCCCTTCGATCCCGACGGCGTCCAGGCTCAGAAGGTGCTGACGGAGATCGGCCGGGAGCGCTGGATCCGGATCGAGCCTTCGCGCCCCGCCCCGGCCGAGATGGGGGGCAGCGGGGCGCTCCTCGTGGCAGCGACCTCGCTGCCGATCTCGTCGTCCGAGCTTCGGCGGCGAGCCCGTGACGGGCGCTCCCTCGCCTATCGAGTCCCCGACGCGGTGCGCGCCTACATCCTGGAGCACAACCTCTACCGCGAGGCGGGCTGATGCCTTTGCTGACCGCGACGGAGAAAGTCCAGCTCGGCGCGCGCGCGGCCCTGGGGAAGAAGGCGGCGGATCTCCGGGTGCTGGACCTTCAGGGGATTTCCGGAGTCGCCGATTTCTTCCTGATTTGCAGCGGAGCTTCCACCACTCAGATCGAAACTATCGTCGAGGCCGTCCGGCATGCCCTCAAGGTCGAGGGGGCTCGACCGCTCCACAGCGAGGGAACGCCGGAAAGCGGGTGGCTGCTCCTTGATTACGGCGACGTCGTCATGCACGTCTTTCTGGATGAGACCCGAGAATTCTACTCGTTGGAGCGTCTCTGGGGTGACGCGCCGCTCCTCTCGGTTGAGTGCTGAGGCGTGAGGTTGATTTCCTTGACAGGTCGTGGTAGCGTATGCGGTCAATCGGGGGCCGATCCTGTGGTGAGGAGGCGGCAATGAGGAAGGATCGACTGACCTACTACCGAAAGAAACTGGTTGAGAAGCACCGCCAGCTGGTCGAGGAAGTGGGCAAGAGCGCTCTCTACGGCAAGGGCCAGGAGGACGACTCCATCAAGGACCTGGGTGACCAGGCGACCACTGCGTACACGCGCGAGTTCCTCTTCGAACTGGGCAACGGCGATCGCCGTCTTCTGAAAGAGGTGGTGACGGCACTCCAGAAGATCGATGAGGGGACGTTCGGGGCCTGCGAGCGGTGCGGCGAGACCATCGCGGAGAAGCGCCTCGAGGCCCTTCCTTTCGCCCGCTACTGTATCGGTTGCCAGCGCCTGGTTGAGCAAGAGGAGCGCATGGCGACCGGGTAACCCTCCGTCGTGTCTCCTCGCGTCGGTTTCCTGCTCGCCCTCCTGTTCGCCGCTCTCGTCGCGTACCTAACCGCCCTCAACACCGCCCGCGTTCGAATCGCGCTGGGAGGGGACTGGGTCTACGAGCTTCCGCTGATGGCGCTGGTGGTGGGCGCTTTCCTCGCCGGCGCGTGCGTGACCCTTCTCCTGACGGTCCTCCGGGATCTGGGTCGGTCGTTTCGAGATTTTACGAGCGCGCGCCGCGCGCGTGGGAACGAGGCCCTGCTCGAGATCTACCATCGGGGTGTGAATGCTCAGCTTGCCGGGAAGCCCGACTCGGCCGCCGAGGCGTATCAAGAGGTTTTGGCCCGTGATCCGGGGTACGCCGATGCTCACGCGCGGCTCGGAGAGTTGGCGCGAGCCCGGGGAGATCACCAGGCGGCTCTCGATCATGATCTTGAGGCCATGCGGAGCGGAGAGCGGCCCGACACGCTCTTGGCCGTCGCCCTCGACTACCAGCGGGCGGGGCGGCTGGACGAGGCTCTGGCAACCTATCAGCGGATTCTTCAGCGCGACCGGGCCCACCTCGCCGCCCTCCGCGCGATCCGCGACCTAAGCGTGAGCCGGGAACGCTGGAGGGAGGCGCTGGCCGTCCAAGAGCGGCTTGTCGATCTCGCGACGGTGGCTGACAAGCCGGCGGAGCTGGAGTGGCTCGCGGGCGTTCAGTACGCGATGGGGAAAGGCCTCCTAGCCGAAGGGAAGACTCAGGAGGCCCTGAGCCATCTGAGGGAGGCGCTCAGGGCGAACCGCGGGTTTCTTCCGGCTCACGTGGCCATGGGGGACGCCTACTCGAAGGCCGGGGACCAGCGTGAGGCGATCCGCGTCTGGGAGCGGGCCGCCGAGGTCACCCCTGCGCCCGTTCTGCTTCGTCGGCTGGAGCAGGCCTATCGGGTGGAGGGGCGCCCGAGCCGGATGATCGGCCTCTATCAGGCTGCCATCGCCCGCGCGCCCGAGGATCTGGTGCTGGCCTTTTCCTTGGGTCGAGTGTACTTCGAACTCGAGATGCTCGACGAGGCGGCCGACCAGTTCGAAAAGGTCGAGGTGCAGGCGCCGGACCTGGCACCGCTCCACGCGTACCTGGGCGCGATCTTCGAACGCCGCGGACAGGCGGCCGAGGCATTCCAAGAATACCGGCGCGCCCTGACCCTCACGCAGAGCTTTGAATGGCCGCACCGGTGCTCGGCCTGCGGAATCGGGCATCCTTATTGGCAGGACCGCTGTCCGGGGTGCGGTCGCTGGAACACCTCCCTCCCCTGACCTCCCCCCTTTGTGGCAAGCGTGGACCACGGTCGCTCTCGACCTGCTCTTCCCGCCCTTCTGCGCGCTCTGCCGCGCGCGTTTGGGGGAGGGCCGTCACGATCCGCTCTGCGGGCCCTGTTGGAAGGGATTGGAGCGGCTCGTGCCACCCTTCTGCCGCACCTGCGGCCGCCCGCTTCCGAGCTTTGAGCCGGCTCCCCCGCCGGAGCGCTCCCCCTGCGAGCCCTGCCGCCGTCGGCCCCCGCCCTTCGCCTACGCGCGTGCCGCGGCGCTCTACGGGGAGCGGGTGCGGGAGGCGCTCTTTTGCCTGAAGTTCGGCGGCATGACGGCCATGGCGCGGCCGCTGGGTGATCTGATGGCTGAAGCGGGCAGCGCGGTGGTGCCGGTTAGCGAGATCGATTGCCTGGTTCCGGTGCCGCTCCATCCCTCCCGCGAGGCCGAGCGTGGGTTCAACCAAGCGCGGCTTCTGGCGCGTCGGGTGAGCCGGCGGTGGGGGGTTCCGGTGGAGGCCAAGGCGCTCCGGCGGCAGCGTTCGACCCTCTCCCAGACCGATCTCGACGCCGAGGAGCGCCGGGAGAACGTGAAGGGCGCCTTCGCGCTCCGCCGACCCGGCGTCATCGCCGAGCGGCACGTGTTGCTGATCGACGATGTCTTCACCACCGGCGCCACCGTTTCCGAGTGCGCTCGTGTCTTGCTGGCCGGCGGCGCGGCCGCCGTCGGGGTCCTGACGATCGCCCGCGTCCCGTAGGGAAGGATGACCATTGACGCTCACTTTCCGGGACCGATATAATGGAGCCCTTCGATAGCGGAGAATTCTTCGTCTCTTAACGAAAAGGAGCCAGCAATGGGCGTGAGGGTCGGCGTAAACGGCTTTGGACGCATTGGCCGCGTCTTCTTCCGGACGGTCCTCGGCACGCCGGAACTCGACGTGGTGGCCGTCAACGACCTGGCCGATGCCAAGACCCTCGCCCATCTCCTCAAGCACGACTCTGTCCACGGCGGCCTTGCGGCCGAGGTCCTCGTCAAGGGTGAGGCAATCTTCGTGGACGGCAAAGAGGTGCGGGTCTGCTCGATCAAGGATCCCGCGACGCTCCCGTGGAAGGAGTTGGGCGTGGATGTCGTGGTTGAGTCCACGGGGGTCTTTCGCGATCGGGCAACCGCGTCCAAGCATCTCGCCGCCGGCGCCAGGAAGGTCGTCATCACGGCCCCGGCCAAGGATGCCGACGTGACGCTCGTCCTCGGCGTGAATGAAGCGATGTACGATCCCGCCAGGCACCACCTGGTCTCCAATGCGTCGTGTACCACCAACTGCCTGGCCACGGTGGTTCGGGTGCTCGTGGACCACTTTGGCGTCAAGCGGGGTTTCGCCTCCACGGTCCACGCCTATACGAATGATCAGCCGGTTCACGACTTTCCTCATAAGGATCTCCGTCGCGCCCGTGCGGCGGCGTTGTCCATGATCCCCACCACCACCGGGGCCGCCACGGCCGTGGGGCTCGTGCTCCCTCAGCTCAAGGGGAAGCTCGACGGCATCGCGATCCGAGTTCCGACGGCCAACGTCTCGGTCGTGGATCTCGTCGCCGAACTCGACCGGCCGACCGGCGTTGACGCCGTCAACGACGCCTTCCGTGCCGCCGCCGCCGGTCCCCTGAAGGGCATCCTCGACGTGACCGACGAGGAGCTTGTTTCGTGCGATTTTAACGGCAACCCGCACTCGGCGATTGTGGATCTCCCCTCGACGGCTGTTGTGGGCGGCAGTCTCATCAAGGTGCTGGCCTGGTACGACAACGAGTGGGGGTACTCCTGCCGGGTGCGCGACCTGATCCGGTTCATGGCCAGGTCGCTCTAAGGGAGAGCCGGGGAGTCCGCACGCGCTCGGGTCGACCGGCGCGCGCTGCCCGACATGGCGAAGCTGACCGTCGAGGATCTCGACCTTCAGGGGAAGCGGGTCTTCCTCAGGGCTGACCTGAATGTCCCGCTCGCTGACGGCCGGGTTGCGGACGATACGCGGCTCGTGGCCGTCCTCCCGACGCTCGCGCATTGCCTGAAGGCCGGGGCTTCCGTGATCCTGGCCTCCCACCTGGGCCGGCCGAAGGGCAAACCCGACCCGACCTATTCGTTGGCTCCGGTTGCCCACCGATTGGAGGAGCTGCTCGGTCAACCGGTTCCTCTCGCTCCGGACTCGGTCGGCGAGGCGGTGGAAGCTCAGGCTCGCCAGCTCGAGCCCGGCCAGCTCCTTCTCCTGGAAAACCTCCGGTTCCACCCCGGCGAGGAAGCCAACGACGCGGCCTTTGCCCAGGCCCTGGCCCGGCTGGGCGATTGCTACGTCAACGATGCGTTCGGAGCGGCCCATCGGGCGCACGCCTCCATCGACGCCATCACCCGGTACCTCTCGCCGGCAGCGGCGGGTCTGCTCATGTGTCGCGAGCTTGAGGCGCTGGGCCGCATCCTGGGGCGTCCGGAGCGTCCGCTCGTGGCGATTCTGGGGGGTGCGAAAGTATCCGACAAGCTGGCGTTGGTTCAAAGTCTCCTCGATCGGGTGGACACCCTGCTGGTCGGGGGCGGGATGGCCTTCACCTTCCTCGGGGCGCTCGGCCATGGGGTCGGGCGCTCGCTGGTGGAGCCGGAGCGGATCGAACTGGCGCGCCAGGTCATGGCCGAAGCCAACCGGCGCGGGGTTCACCTCGGCCTTCCCGTGGATGCCGTGGTGGCCGAGGGTCCCGAGAGCGGGGAGGGTCGCGCCGTCGGCATCCGGGAGATCCCGGCTCACCTCATGGGGCTGGATATTGGTCCACTGACAGTTGCCAGGTTCACGCACGCCCTGAGCGGGGCGAAGACGGTGGTCTGGAACGGTCCGATGGGGGTCTTCGAGAAGCCACCGTTCGCGCAGGGGACGCTCGGGCTCGCCCGGGCGATCGCCGGGTGCGGCGCATTCTCGGTAGTCGGGGGTGGCGACACCGCGGCGGCCATCAAGCAGGCTGGGGTCGCCGAGAAGATCGGCTATGTCTCCACGGCCGGCGGGGCCTTCATCGAATTTCTCGAGGGGCGAACCCTTCCCGGCGTCGCGGCCCTGGGGGAGCGGTCCTGATGCGCGCTGCCCTCGTGGTGGCCAACTGGAAGATGCACGGTACGGTGGTCGAGGCGCGCGCCCTGGCGGCTCAGGTCAGGGATGGGCTCAAGCGACCCCGCGGAATCGAGGTGGTTCTCTGTCCGCCTTTCACCGCGCTGGCCGCTGTGGCCGAAGCGCTGGCCGGCTCGGCGATCGGGCTGGGCGCGCAGAACTGTCATTGGGAGACGAGCGGGGCGTTCACGGGTGAGGTGTCGCCAGCCATGCTGGCCGAGCACGGTTGCCGCCTGGTCATCCTCGGCCACTCTGAGCGCCGCCAGCAGTTCCAAGAGACCGACGCGCAGATCAATCTCAAGGTTCGGGCCGCGTTCGCTCACGGGTTGACGCCGCTCCTCTGCGTAGGGGAATCGGCCCAGGAGCGGAGTCAAGGATTGACCTTCAACATCGTCGAGGGACAGCTGAGAGCGGGGCTCGCGGGGCTTTCGCCGGAAGCCCTTGGACGGTGTCTCGTGGCCTACGAGCCCGTCTGGGCGATCGGGACGGGCGTCAACGCCACGCCGGCGCAGGCGTCGGAGGTCCACGGGTACCTTCGCGGGCTTCTATCGGAGCTGGCCTCCAAGGAGATCGCGCAGTTCATCCGGATTCTTTACGGCGGCAGCGTCAAACCCGAGAATGCTGGCGCCTTGCTGCGGGAGCCGGAGATCGACGGGGCCCTGGTAGGGGGAGCGAGCCTCCAGGCTCAGACCTTCCTTGGCATCGTCAAAAAGGCCGCGTTTCGCGGCGGCAACCCAAAGGAGTAAAACGTGTATACCCTGCTCGTCATTGTGCACGTGATCGTGAGCTTCGCCATCATCGCCATCGTGCTGCTACAGTCCGGCAAGGGGGCCGATATCGGATCGGCGTTCGGCGGCGGGGGAAGCCAGGCCGTCTTCGGTTCCATGGGGACGCCCACTCTCCTGGGGAAAGTCACCACGGGCGTGGCCATCGTCTTCATGCTGACGTCCTTCAGCCTCGCGATGCTGGCGTCGCGCCGAGCGGCGTCCGTGATGAAAGAGCCCGCCCCGGTCTCCGAGCCCGCTTCGCCACCGGCTCAAAGGTGAAGTCCGTAGCCCGTCGTTTCCTGCCGCTCGCGGCCGCGCTGCTGTGGCTGGCGGGCTGCGGCGTCCAGGTTGAGGGGAAAGACGAGGCCCACGCATCCGAGCAGGCGGGCCCGCCGGCATATGGCGATACCTTCATCGAGGCCTCCATCGGGGACATTCAAGGGTTGATCCCCAATATCACCTCGGACGGCTCTTCGCACGAGGTCGGGGGGTTGATCTACGACGGGCTCATCAAGCGCGACAAGGACCTGAACCTCGTCCCGAGTCTGGCCGAATCCTGGCAGGTCTCGCGGGACTGCCGGACCCTGACCTTCAAGCTCCGGAAAAACGCGAAGTGGCACGACGGACGACCGTTCACCGCGGAGGACGTGCGCTTCACCTACGAGACGATGATCAACCCGCAGACGCCGACG
The DNA here is from genome assembly GCA_016201645.1 of Candidatus Rokuibacteriota bacterium. Lineage (GTDB taxonomy): Bacteria > Methylomirabilota > Methylomirabilia > Rokubacteriales > CSP1-6 > JACQCL01. The sequence goes on along the minus strand of JACQCL010000223.1, from coordinate 3,636 downwards.
GCCTACAAGGAGGATTTCGTGCAGGTCAAGAAGCTGGAGGTCGTCGATCCGTACACCCTCCGCATCACGTACGCCAAGCCGTACGCCCAGGCGCTGGAGTCCTGGGGAATGTGGGTGCTCCCCAAGCACCTCCTGGCCCCCTACGTGGCCGGGGGCCGCCTGCGCGAGGCGCCGCAGAACCGCCGGCCGATCGGCAACGGCGCGTACCGTTTCGTGGAGTGGAAGAGCGGCGAGAAAGTGGTGCTCGTGGCGAATGCGGATTACTTCGAGGGTAAACCGTACCTCTCCCGGGTCGTGTACCGGATCATCCCAAGCCAGGCCACCATCTTCCTCGAGCTGAAGGCGAAGGGAGTGGATTTCGCGGGCCTCACCGCGATCCAGTTCAAGCGCCAGACCGACTACCCTGCGTTCAACAAGGCGTACAGGAAGTACCAGTATCCGGGGAACGCCTACACGTACCTCGGGTTCAACCTCAAGGATCCTCGCTTCGCGGACCGGCGCGTCCGGCAGGCGTTTGCGCACGCGATTGACAAGCAGGAGCTCATCGGCGGCGTGCTGCTCGGGCTGGGGCGGGAGGCGACCGGGCCCTACAAGCCGGGGACCTGGGCGTATAACCCGGATGTGGCGAAGTTCCCCTACGATCCCGACCGGGCCAAACAACTCCTCGCCGAGGCAGGCTGGAAAGACACGAATGGGGACGGGGTCGTGAGCAAGGACGGCCAGCCCTTCGCGTTTACGATCCTCACCAATCAGGGGAATGAGGAGCGAAAGAAGGTTGCCGAGATCATCCAGCAGCGCCTCCGGGCGATCGGGGTCGCCGTGGAGATTCGCACCCTCGAGTGGGCGTCGTTCATCAAGGAGTTTATTCGGAAGCGGCGCTTTGAGGCGATCATCCTCGGCTGGGGGATCGGCCTGGATCCGGACCAGTACGAGATCTGGCACTCCTCCAAGACCGGGCCCGACGAGCTGAACCACATCTCGTATGCGAACCCCGAGGTGGACCGGCTGCTGGAGCTGGGACGGGCCTCTTGTCGGCGCGAGGAGCGGAAAACGTACTACGACCGGTTGCAGGCGGTGCTGGCCGAAGATCAACCGATCATTTTCCTCTACTTCAGGGACGCGCTGCCGGTTGTGGCCTCGCGCGTGCGCGGGATCGAGCCGTCGCCCAACGGGATCGCATACAACTTCATCAGGTGGTATGTCCCGAAAGCGCTGCAGCGGTACACCTCCGGCTAGATGGCCCTGTACGCGCTCCGCCGCGTCGTCCTGGCCGTTCCCCTCCTGATCGGCATCACCTTCATTTCGTTCCTGGTGATCCACCTGGCGCCGGGTGAGCCGGTGGAGCTCCAAACCGGGGACCTGGGAATGAAATCCTCGGCCCAGGCACGGGAGTCGCTCAGGAAACTGTACGGCCTGGACCAACCGCTGCACGTGCAGTACTGGAACTGGCTCGCGCGCACCGTCCGGCTGGACTTCGGTCGCTCCTTCGCGCCGGATGGGAAACCCGTGCTCCAGAAGATCGGCGAGCGCCTGCCGATCACGCTCTTCCTCAACATCATCGAGATGCTGCTCATCCTGGCGCTGGCGGTCCCGATCGGCGTCCTTTCGGCGACGCGCCAGTACTCGGTTTTCGACAAGATCACCACCATGTTCGTCTTCGTGGGCTTCGCCACGCCGGATTTCTGGCTCGCCCTCCTCCTGCAGATCCTCCTGGGTATCCAGCTCGACTGGCTACCTATTTCCGGCCTCCGCGACATCAACTGGGAGTACCTGTCCTTCTGGAGGCAGCAGTGGGACTTCCTGAAGCATCTGATCCTTCCGGTTCTGGTGGCAACGTTCGGGGGGTTGGCCGGCTTCTCGCGCTACATGAGGCAGAGCATGCTGGAGGTCGTGAGGCAGGAGTATATTCAGGCGGCGCGGGCGAAGGGGCTTTCCGAGCAAACCGTGATCGGCAAGCACGCCCTCCGGAACGCGCTGCTCCCCGTCGTGACCATCCTGGGCCTGTCGCTGCCAGGGCTGATCGGGGGGAGCGTGATCGTGGAGTGGATCTTCGCAATCCCCGGCATGGGCCAGCTGATGGTGCAGGCGGTCTTCGCGCGTGACTACCCCGTGATCATGGGGAACCTGGTGATTGTGTCTACCCTTACCCTGTTTGCCAACCTCCTCGCCGACATCTCCTACGGCCTGGTGGATCCGCGGATCCGGGTCGGCCGACGCGGGGACCGGTGAGCGCATGACCGCGCCTTCCCGCGGCGAGGTTCGGCTGTTCTGGCGCACGTTGTCGCGCAATCAGCTCGCCGTGGTCGGCGGTGTGGTCGTGGGGATCCTCGTGCTCGTGGCGCTGGCCGCCCCGTGGCTCGCCCCTCACGACCCGTATCACGCCGATGTGTCGAAGGTCCTCGAACCCCCGTCCGGCGCTCATCTGCTGGGAACCGATCAGATCGGTCGGGATGTGCTTTCGAGGATCCTCTACGCCTCCCGGGTCTCGCTCGCGGTCGGGTTCGTCTCGGTCGGCATCGCGACGGCGATCGGCGTGATCCTGGGCGCGGCGTCCGGCTATCACGGCGGGGTCGTGGATGCGATGATCATGCGCCTCGTGGATCTGATGCTGGTGTTTCCCCGCTTCTTCCTCTTGCTGGCCGTCCTGGCGTTTCTTCAACCGTCGATCTGGACCATCATGGCCGTGATCGGGCTGACCGGCTGGATGGGGGTGGCTCGCCTGGTCCGTGCGGAGTTTCTGTCGCTGAAAGAGCGGGAGTTCGTCATTTGGTCTCAGTCCATCGGGGCGAGTGCCTTCCGGATCATCTGGCGGCACATCCTTCCCAACGCGCTGGCCCCGGTGCTGGTGGCCATGACCCTGGGGATCCCCGCCGCCATCCTCACCGAATCCGGCCTCTCCTTCCTCGGCCTTGGCGTTCAGCCGCCCTACGCCACCTGGGGAAACATCCTGAACGACGGCAAAGACTCGATCGAGATCGCGTGGTGGCTCTCCGTCTATCCGGGGCTGGCGATCCTGATCACGGTCCTCTCTTACAATCTGCTGGGCGAGGGGATCCGCGACGCCCTGGACCCGCGGCTGAGACAGGCGGTCGGCCGCCTCGCGCGCCCGGGGGGGTCGCGGCCCCGCGAGCGGCTTGACACGAATGCTGGCCCGGCGCCATACTCTCGGCTTGCCGGCGCCGAAGTGGCGGAATTGGCAGACGCGCACGTTTGAGGGGCGTGTGGGGCAACCCGTGGGGGTTCGAGTCCCCCCTTCGGCACCACGGTCTCGTCCTTGAGGGCTCCCGAATTTCGGGAGCCCGTTTTGCGTCCTCTCCTTGGCGGCGTGATGCGGGTATGGGATAATAACGTGCGCTTGGGCGGATGAAGGACCTGAACCCATGGGGATTCCTCTTCCCCTTCTAGAGACTCCCGATCCCACCAACGGGCGAAAGCCGGCGTGGCTGAAGGTCCGGGCGCCGGGCGGCCCTCGCTATATCCGCCTCAAGGGTCTCATGCGGGAGTGGAACCTCCACACCGTGTGCGAAGAGGCCCGGTGCCCGAATATCGGCGAGTGCTGGGAAGATCTCACCGCCACGTTCATGATCCTGGGCGATGTGTGCACGCGGAGCTGCGGCTACTGCGCCGTTACCCACG
>JACQCL010000203.1 GCA_016201645.1 Candidatus Rokuibacteriota bacterium | reverse complement strand
TCCCCCTTATCGGCCACTCGCTGCGTCAAGTCAAGCCGCCCAACCGCCCGGTCCGTCATCGCAAGTGCGAGCGAAGGCGAGCCTATGACGGGCGAAGCCCTTCCGTTGCGGGCACCCGCGAAGCGGGTCGCGGCACCCGCCCCTTGCGGGCGGGTCGCAAGCGGGGCGCGGTTGACAGCGGGAGAAGCGGACGGTAGAGTGACCGACGATGCTCGCAGCTGGTCTTCTGCTCCTATTCCTCTTCGCGCCCCTGCCCGTCCTGGCCCAGTCTCAGATCGAGGAGGTGCTCGGCCTGATCGCGAATTACCACGAGGACGTGACGCGGCTCGACCGGGCCCGCGACCTGATGGAGAAGTTGCTCAAGACTGATTCCCGCGTGGACGGGATGATCCTTCTCTCGCGGGTTTGCTTCATGTGGGGGGACGTCCGCGCGAAGGACGACGAAGAGAAGCTCGCCGCCTACGACCGCGGCCGCCAGCTCGGCGAACGGGCGGTGGAGCTCGCACCGAAGAATCCGGAGGCACACTTCTGGTATGCCGTGAACACCGCGAAGTTCGGCCAGACGAAGGGGGTCCTTCGCTCCCTGTTCCTCCTTGCCACGGTCCGGGAGGAGATCGGCGTCATCCTCGCTCTCGCTCCCGAGCATCCCGGCGCCTTGCAGCTTGCCGGCAGTGTGGAGCTGGGCTTGCCCTGGGGGGATCTGGACAAGGCCGAAGCGGATTTCCGGAAGGCCCTCAAGATCGATCCCCACTACACGTCGGTCCGTGTGGAGTTGGCCCGGCTCCTGATCAAGCGGGGCCAGTACGGCGAGGCGCGCAAGGAGCTTCAGCGGGTGCTCAATGAGAAGGAGCCGCGCTTCCTCGCCGACTGGACCGTGAAGCACACCAAGCGAGCCCGCGAGCTCCTCGACACCATCAAGGACAGGTCCTGAAGCCTCAACCGAAGTGGCTCAGCCGCGCGATCCGGGCGCCCATGGACGCCGGGACGATGAGCCGGGTGATTGCCCGGCTCAAGGTCAAGGCGCCCGAATGGAACCCGACGGCGCTGGCGGACGTGGCGGATCGGACGGAGCGGGACCCGTTCAGGATTTTGATTGCGTGCCTTCTCTCGCTCAGGACGAAGGACGAGACCACCGGCCCCGCCGCCGAGCGCCTCTTTTCCCTGGCTCAGACTCCTGGGGCGATGCTTCGCCTCACGCCCCGCCAGATCGAGCGGACGATCTTCCCCGTCGGCTTCTACCGGACCAAGGCGCGGGTCATCCGCGGGGTGTGTCACGACCTGCTCGAACGGTTTGGCGGGTCGGTCCCGGGCGACCTCGAGGGGCTCCTCACCCTCAAGGGTGTCGGCAGGAAAACCGCGAATCTGGTTGTCACGATGGGGTTCGGGAAGCCGGGAATCTGCGTGGACACCCACGTCCACCGGATCAGCAATCGGCTGGGCTTCGTGAGAACCAAGACCCCGGAGCAGACAGAGCTGGCGCTCCGGCGGAAGCTGCCGCGGCGGCACTGGATCGAGCTGAACGACCTCCTGGTGACCTTCGGCCAGAACATCTGCCAGCCGATCTCGCCCCGCTGCTCGATCTGCCCCGTGCGACGGCCCTGCCGTCGCGTCGGTGTGACCCGCTCGCGCTGAGGGGGAGGGGTCAGCGGGACTTCCGCCTAAGCCGCCGGAGCGTTCTGAGGTTCTTCACGTCGGCGTCGTCGTCCTTCGGGGTTTCCAGGACCATCGGCACGCGTTGAAATCGCCGGTCGTTGAGGATCAGGCGGAAGGCGGCCAGGCCGATGTGGCCCCTGCCGATGTGCTCGTGGCGATCGAGCCCTGAGCCGAGCGGGGCCTTGGCGTCGTTCAGGTGGAAGGCGACGACGGATGCGACTCCCACGGTTTGATCACACCTTTCCATCGTGCGAGCGTACCCGTCGGCTGTTCGGAGGTCATACCCCGCGGCGAGAAGGTGGCAGGTGTCGAGGCAGATCCCGAAGCGCCCGGGAGCCCTCAGCCGCTCGAGGATGGCCTGGAGTTCCTCGAAGCGTGCCCCTACGGTGTGGCCGGCGCCGGCCGTGTTCTCCAGCGCGATCTTCACCCGGAACCCCCTCGTGCGCGACGCCAGCTCATCCAGCGCCCTGACGATCCGGGAGATCCCTGCCTCGATGCCGCTCCCCTTGTGGGAGCCGGGATGGATGACGACGAACGAAAGGCCGAGCGCCTCGGCGCGCTCCAGCTCGTCGCCGAAGGCGTGCACGGCCCGGGCCCACTCGTGCTCCGCGGGGGCGGCGAGGTTAATCAGGTACGTGGCGTGGGCGAAGACCGGACGGATCCCCGTGGCCCGCTGAGCCTTCTTGAAGAGTCGGACGTCTTCATCGGTCAGGGGCTTGGCCGCCCACTGAACCTGGTTCTTCACGAAGAGCTGAACCACCGAGCAGCCGACGGCCTTACCCCGCTCCAGGGCCAGATGGAGGCCCCCGGCGATGGACATGTGCGCGCCGAGCAGATCAGGGCGAGGCACGGAAGATCTCGCCGAGCCGCTGCCCGCGATAGTCCAAGATCCCGCGGAGCTGGCGCCCGACGCAGAGGGCGTGGAGCAATCGGCCGAGAGGACCCAACGGAAGGCGGTAGGTAATCCGGTCCTCCACCCACGTTCCCCCCTGCTCCTCCCGGAACATGTGCCGGTGCTCCCAGCGATCGTAGGGGCCGAGCAGCTGGACGTCCAGGAACCGGTAGGGCGGATCGTATTCGCGGATGAAACTGCGCCAGCGGACGGGAATTCCCAGCCAGCGGATGCGGCAGTCGAAGACGGCGCCGGCCTCCAAGGGGATCGGCGGCGAGACCAGTCTGAAGCCGAGCCAGCGCGGGGTCACCGCCGCCAGGTTCCCCGGGTCGGCGAAAAACGCGAACACTTCCGCGCGAGGTCGGGGAAGCCAGATGCGCCATTCCAGAATGTGGTCGGCCATGATCCCCGCGCTATGATAGGGAGGTGCCCGTCCTCAGTCAAACCAGCGCGTACGTCGCGCTGCTGCTCGTTGCCTCTCTCTGGGGAAGCTATCCCGCCATGACGAAGCTCGCCCTGCCGGACCTTCCGCCGTTCATGCTCGCCCTGCTCCGGTGCGTGATCGGCTCGGCATTCCTCGTGCTCCTTCTGGCACGGCGCGGGTTCGCGGACGTCCGATCGTTGGGCCCGGAGGACCTGAGGGCGTTCGCGGTTCTGGGATTTTCGGGGATCGTGATCTCCACGGCCTTCACCTACCTCGCCATCTATCTGACCACCGCCTCCAACGCCGTGATCCTCCAGGCGTCCACGCCCGTGATGGTCGCCGTCGGCGCCCGGCTCTACCTCGGCGAGCGCCTCAGCGGCTTTCAGTGGCTCGGCGTCGGCTGCTCCGCCGCGGGGGTGTTGCTGGTCGTCACGCGAGGCGAGTGGGCAACCCTCCGTCTCGGAAATCTTCATGTCGGAGACTTCATCGTGCTCTTCTCTCTGACGGGGTGGAGCGCGTACACGATCTACGGCCAGCGGGTCCTGGCCGTTCACTCGCCGGCGCTCTCCACGACGGTTTCCTATGTTCTGGGCACGCTCATGCTCGTCCCCCTGGCCGTCTTCACTGCTCCCCTCTTCAGGCCACCCCGCTTCAGCTCACGGTTGGCGTGGGGCGTGGTCCTCTATCAGGCCATCCTTGGGGCCCTCGCGCACATCGGGTGGTACGAGGGGGTGCGGGCGGTCGGGTCGAGCCGCGCCGCGGTGTTCATGAACGTTCAGCCGATGGTGGGCGTGCTCCTGGCGGCGGTCCTGCTCGGGGAGCGGATCGGGGCGGCCCAGCTCGTCGGCGGGGGTGCGGTCCTGCTGGGCGTGGCGCTGACGACGCGCTCCCCCTCGCCCTCCCCCACCTAATGCCCCTCACCTCTTCTCCGTTCATTGGCGGGCACCCGACCCCGCAGGGGTCGGGTCGCGGTAGGGTGAGGGGGGAGAGGATAACGGCGGGGGGGCGAGGCTAGAGTTTTTTCACCTCAGCCAGTATCTTGTTCGGGTCGGGGATTTCGCCCTTGCCGTAGCGCTCCACGAACCGCACCTTCCCCTGCTTGTCCACGACGTACGTGGCCCGGTAGTTGGCGTTCAGCTCCGGCCACCAGATCCCGTACTTCTTGACGACCTCCCGGTGAATGTCCCCCAGGAGCGGATAGCTGATGCCGCCACACGACTTCGCCCACGCGTCGTGGGAGTAGATGCTGTCGGTGCTGATACCCATGACCTGGG
>JACQCL010000221.1 GCA_016201645.1 Candidatus Rokuibacteriota bacterium | reverse complement strand
GCCCGGTCCACCGACATGCGGACCTTGCCGGAGAGCAGCTCCACCACGTAGCGCACGCCCGTCGTCAGCTGCTCCTTTCGCAATTCCAGCCGCGAGAGTTCCCGAACCGTCACTGTGGTTTTGTGTTCGAGGCGGAGCTGGGTGGTGGCATTCTTAGGGGTCTCGATCACGTCTCGCCAGTACAGGCCCTGGTCCACCTTCAGCGGGTGGGAGAACGCGAACGGGCGGGTGAGAGTCACCGGCCCCGCTACGGCGGTGGCGACGCCCGCCTCTCTGGGCGGAGCGGCTTCCGCCGGCCGGGTGCTCAGGCTGACCGTCGGCCAGCTCACCATCGTGAGCAGGACCAGCAGGCGGCAGGCAGTCTTCTTCTTGCCCAATGGAGTCTCCCGGTAGATAGACTTCTGCAGCGTCCGTGCCGTGTACTAACGAGAGGGCCTCGTCTGACAACCGGTTGAATTAGTGGGAGATTCTGGCTGACGAGGCGGCGGGGAGCTCGCCGGAGAGGGGCCATTGTGGCACTGGAGAGCCGAGTCGGCACGAGGCGCGGGGTTGCACTATAGTTTCGTCCAGCGCGACCCGGGAGCGTCTCGTTCTTACTGGGCCGCCGGCCTCGGGCCGCGGTCGTGGCGCCGGCCGCGCAGGTCGTGGCGGAATTTCCCGGCGTCCTTCCGCAGCTCCTGCCGGTCCTCGCGGAGCTTCCGCATGTCGGCGCGGTACTCTTCGCGATACTGTTTGAGCTGCGCGCGATCCGCCTTGACTGCTTCCTTGTTGCCAGCCTTCATGTCCTCGTGGAGCTTCTGCCGCGCCTGCCGAAGCTCTTCCCGGTCCTTCTTGATCTTCTCGACATCCTGGCGAATCGCCTGCCGGTCGCCCTTGATCTCCTGGCGGTCCGGCTTGACGTCCTGGGCGCCGGCCGCAGGAGCCCATAGGGCCACGATCAACACTCCACCCAACGTAATCATTTTCACCGTTCTCATGCGCCATCCTCCTTGCGTGTAAGGATCTACTCTCTTTGACTAGCCTGGACGGAGGATTGTTTACAGGGAGGAGAGGAGACGACAGAGCGCGCTAGACTTTGACCGCCAGGGCGGCGAGGGACGGCCCCCAGTACCACCGGAAGGTGTGAGCGACGAAACGGGCGGCGGCCACGGCCGACGCCTTCGTCGCGTTAAATATCCGGCCGCCGGGACGGTCCGCCTTCCCGCACCAGAGCTTCGCGCAGCGGAACCCGGACATCTCGAGCGCCGTGACCAGCGCCCGAGGCGTGAAGTTCATGAGATGGTTCCCGATGTAGAACCAGGAGGCGTGGAGCCGGCCGCGAAGGAGGTTGAAGTTCGCGTTGGGGACCTCCACGGCGAGGAGCCCCCCTGGCCGCAGAATTCGAGAGATCTCCCGGAGGGTCTCGAGCGGGTTGGGAACGTGCTCGAACACGCCGACCATCGTGGCGACGTCGAAGGCGCCGTCGGGGAACTTTGCGTCGAACAGCGTGCCGTGATGCACGGGAAGTCGAAGCCTGTCTCCGACATACCGCACGGCGTTCAGGGAAAGATCCACGCCGGTGGGCGCGAACCCCCGCTCTTTCGCCAGGGACAGCAAGAACCCGAAGGAGCAGCCGACGTCCAGCAATCGCCCGCGCGCTCCGTGGGCGATGATCTCATTCAAGACCTCGTGAAAGACGGGTGCCCGCGATTTGTGCCTCTGGGCGAGCAGGGAGGGAAACGCCGGGTCGGTTTCGCCCAGATCATAGTCGAGGTAGAGAGAGCGGAGCTCGGTCTCGCCAGGCAGGGGATCGACAGAGACCAGGCCGCAGTTGTCGCACTGGAGAACGGTCGCTGGCGCTTGCTTTAACCTGAACCTGATCCGGTCGTCACCACAGACAAGACAGCGCTTCGTCAGGGCTTCTCGCCTCGCGCCAGCCTGGTCTCGATCTCGTCGAAGCAGGGAAGCATGTCCGCGATGGTGTCCACGACGTAATGGGGGCCGCTCGTTCTCAGCCGCTGATACGCGCGCTCGCGCCGGACTCGTTTTTCGGAATCGGGGAGGGCGTTCCACCCTTTGAGCGACAGGCCGACCTCGTTGCCGCTGACGGCCAGGCCGATCGTCCACATGCCGGCGTTGAGGCCTTCCTCGATGCCCGGGATGGTGTCGTCGATCTTCACACAGGCGTGAACCGGTGAGACTTGCAGGTTGATGACATTCTGCAGGCACATGTAGGGATACGGCCGCCCGGCGGGCACGTCGGAGGCGCAGACGGTGGAATCCGGCTCGTAGCCCTGCTTCTTGGCATCTCGGAGGTTGATTTCCATCATCTCCCTGAGATAGCCCGTGGTGGAGCCGATCTTGATGCCGCGCGCGCGGAGGGCGTTGACCACCTCCAGCGTGCCGGGGATCAACTCGGAGTAATCCGAGAGACACTCAAGCTGGAACGGCACGAACTCCGCGAACATCCGGCTAACGTCCTGGTCGTCGGGGGGTCTCCCGTGTTTCGCCTCCCAGCGTTTTTTCACCGCGTCAATCTGCGTGATCTTCTGGATGTGCACCCGCTTGTGGGCGCCCATGGGCACGCGCGCCTCGTCCATGCTGATCGGGACGCCGGCGCGCTCGAAGACCTTGACGAAGACCACGGCCGGCGCCATGCAGCCGAAGTCCATGGTGGTCCCGGCCCAGTCCAAGAGCGCCGCCTGGATCTTGCCGCGGTTCGTGCGCGGGGGGGCAGTGGTCATAGCGTGACCCCTTTCATCTCGGGTTGGCCCCTACCTTATCATCCAGCCGTCCCCGGCGCGAGGCCAACAAGGGAGCCGGGATGGAAGGCAATCCAACAGTCAGTATCTGTTGTATTGGAACAACAAGCCTGCTATCCTGCCTGGGAGATCTTACCGGGGAGGAATTCCGATGAGCGAAGGACCGTTCTTGAATATCAAGGCCCCAAAGGAGCTCATGGAGCGGCTGGATGACTACCGCTTCGCCACGCGGAAGCCGTCGCGGGCCGAAGCGGCCCGCGAGCTGCTCGACCGAGCCCTCAAGGCCTTTTTCGAGGTCTCCCAACCCCAGCCAGTCCGGCCTGGTGACCCAGATTACGCGCTGGTGCGCTCCCGGCGCCGGCAGCCCGCGGAAGCTCTTCCCATCCGGCAAATCGAGGCCCGCCTCGCTCGGCTCAAAAGGGCCCGCGCCGGGTGAAGCTTCGCATTCGTCGCCGGGCAAAGAAAGAACTCCTGGACATTGACGAGGACCCCACCTTCTTCGCCGTTGTGACGGCCATCCTGGATCTGGAGGCAGACCCGAGGCCGCGCGGGCATGACAAGGTGGAAGGCCAGCAAGATATCTATCGGATATGGGTGGGCCGGGATTGGCGGGTGCTCTACTCCATCAACGCGGACCGCAACGAGCTGGTCATCGAGGCCGTGAGAAAAAAGGACGAAGGCACCTATCGCCGGTGATGGGCTCCGGTCGCCCCTGTTAGCCCGCGCGCCTTGACTTCGCCGGCGGGGCTGGCATAGGGTGGCGCCGTGTCCGATTCCACGGTGGTGATCACTTCCGAGCGCGTCGCCGGCGCTCAGGCGCGCGCCGCGGCGGGGCGGTTCTCCCTGGGGGGCGGCGGTGCCTACCTCTTTCTGGTGCCCTCCCTGGTCTTCCTCGCCCTCTTCACCTACTACCCCATCGGCTTTTCGGGCTATCTCTCCCTGTTCCGCTGGAACGTCCTGAACCCCGAGAAAATCTTCGTCGGCCTCGACAATTACCTGACCCTCTGGCGGGAGCCGCTCTTCTGGCTCGTCCTCCGGAACAACCTCTTCTACGCCCTCGGCACGATCCCGGCGACGATGGCCCTCGGGCTCTTCCTCGCGGTCCTCGTCAACCAGAAGCTCGGCGCGGCCCGGGGCCTCTACCGGGTGGCGCTCTTCTACCCCACCATGGTCCCGATGGTGGCGGCGGCGATGCTCTGGGTCTGGATCTTCAACCCGGGGATCGGCCTCTTCAACTACTACACGGGCTTCCTGGGGATCCCGCGGATCGAGTGGCTCTACGACCGGCACTGGGCCCTGCCGGCCATCATCATCATGAGCATCTGGAAGAACTTCGGCTACTTCATGCTGATCTACCTGGCCGCCCTTCAGGGAATCCCCGGGGAACTCTATGAGGCCGCCAGTATCGAGGGGGCCGGGGCCTGGCGCCGCTTCTGGCGGATCACGTTCCCGCTCCTCACGCCGGCGACGCTCTTCGTCTTCGTCGTGGCGATCATCTCTTCCTTTCAGGTCTTCGACCAGGTCTTCGTCATGACCCAGGGGGGGCCGGCGGACCAGACCAACGTCCTCACCTTCTACATCTACCAGCACGCCTTCCGCTTCTGGGACCTCGGCATGGGGGCCACGCTCACGACGATCTTCATCTGCCTCCTCCTGGTGCTCATCGTGCTGGTCTTCCGCTACGTGGGCCGGCGCGTCTATTACGAGGCCGACTGATCCCATGAGCTGGCGCAGGCGACTGACCCACCCGGCCGCGCATCTCTTCCTGGGGCTCATCTCGCTCGTCACGGTGACGCCGTACCTCTGGCTCCTCTCGACCTCGCTCAAGTTCCCGAAGGAGGTCTTCACCCCCACGCCCCAATGGATCCCGTGGCCCCTCAACTTCGGCAACTACGCGGAGGTCTTCGACAGGGCGCCCTTCGGCGTCTTCCTGGTCAACACCGTGATCGTCGTGACGGGGATCCTCGCCGTCCAACTCGTCACGATCACGCTGGCGGCGTATGTCTTCGCCCGGCGCCGCTTCCGGGGGGCGAACCTCCTCTTCGGCCTCTTCCTCGTCCAGATGATGATCCCCATCCACGCGACGTTCCTGCCCAACTTCCTCACGCTCAGGAACCTCGACCTCCTCAACACGCGCGTGGCGATGATGCTCCCGTTCTTCGCGAGCGGCTACGGGACCTTCCTCCTCCGCCAGGCCTTCAAGCAGATCCCGCGCGATCTGGAGGATGCGGCGGTGATCGACGGCTGCGGCGGCCTCCGCTTCCTCTGGCACGTCCTGGTCCCCCTGGCCCGGCCGACCCTGGTGGCCTTCGGCCTCATCAGTCTCGTGAGCCATTGGAACGATTACCTCTGGCCCCTGATCGTCACCGACACCCCGGACGTCCGCACCCTCACGATCGGCCTCGGGATGTTCGTCCAGCAGGAGTCGGGCGCCGACTGGACGCTCCTCATGGCGGCCACGGCGTTCGTCACGGCGCCCCTCATGGTCATCTTCCT
>JACQCL010000220.1 GCA_016201645.1 Candidatus Rokuibacteriota bacterium | reverse complement strand
GCCCAGCCGGTTGGCCCCGTTGATGCTCACGCACGCGGCTTCGCCGGCCGCATAGAGCCCAGGCCGCGGCGTGGCCCCGTGGATGTCGGTCGAGATTCCACCCATCATGTAGTGGACGACAGGACGGACGGGGATCATCTCCTTGACCGGATCGATGCCCACGTACCTGAGGCACAGCTCCCGGACGAAGGGGAGCTTCTTGTCGATGAGCCTCTCCCCCAGGTGGCGGATATCCAGGTGGACGTAGTGTCCGTACGGCCCCTCGAGCGTGCGTCCCTTCTCCTGCTCCTTGACGAAGGCCTGGGAAAGCCGGTCGCGAGGGCCGAGTTCCATGGAGCGCAGCACGGGCTTGGGCTCGGGCTTCCCCAGGTCGTAGTCCTGAAGGTAGCGGTACCCGTCCTTGTTGAGGAGCCAGCCGCCTTCGGAGCGCGCCGCCTCGGTGATCAGGATCCCGGTGAAGGGAAGCCCCGTGGGATGGTACTGGACGAACTCCATGTCCTTGAGGGGCGCCCCCGCGCGATAGGCCAGGGCCATGCCGTCGCCGTTCTTGATGTTGGCGTTGGTGGTGAAGGGAAAGACCTTGCCGCAGCCCCCCGTGCACAGGATGACGGCCTTGGCGGTGATGGCCTGGATCTTCCCGGTGGCCAGCTCGATGGCCACGACCCCCTGGCAGCGTCCCTTGTCCACCAGGAGCTTGGTGACGAACCACTCGTCGTACCGCTGGATCGCGTCGTACTTCAGGGTGGTCTGGAACAGCGTGTGAAGCATATGGAAGCCGGTCTTGTCGGCGGCGAACCAGGTGCGCTCGACCTTCATGCCTCCGAAGGGACGCACGGCGATGTGGCCGTCAGGCTCCCGGCTCCACGGGCAGCCCCAGTGCTCCAGCCGCAGCATCTCCTCGGGCGCCTCCCTGACGAAGGCCTCCACCGCGTCCTGGTCGCAAAGCCAGTCGCCCCCGGAGATGGTGTCGTAGGCGTGCGCGTCCAGGCTGTCCCCAGCCTTGATCACCGCTGCGGCTCCCCCCTCCGCGGAGACCGTGTGGCTGCGCATAGGATAAACCTTGGAGATCACGGCGACGCGGAGTCTGGGATGCGTCTCGGCCACGGCGATGGCGGCGCGCAGGCCCGCCCCGCCGCCGCCCACCACGAGCACATCGCAGGTGAACAGATCCATGACTCTCGCTCGGAAGGCCCGACGCGCCTTCGGGCTTTGGTTTTGAGGTGGACACTACACCGCCGCCATACCCCCGTCAAGGCTTGCTAACAACAGGCTTGCGGACGAACAGGTGGACTGATCGAGCGACACCTCACCGATCCCTGCTGAAGCTCAGCGGCCCGGGCGCACGCCGCAGGCCCGAGGATCGGGCGTGCGCCTTCGCGGGAACACGAAATTTGTGAGGGTTTCCCCCTTGCCCCCCCTCCGCGCGCCAGCGTATCACGAATGCACCGAATCGGAAATCAATTTGTGACGGGCGCGGCGGCCCGCGCGGGCGCCCCCACCTCCATCCAGCGCGGTCGGCGCAGCGTAGGGGGCTCACCAGAAAACGCGTTCCATGATAACCTATTACTCCTTTCTTGCTGGTAGACGATGGTTGCTCCCATTTCATGGTTTTTGAGGTCCCTGTGGGAGCAAAACGGGAGCAGTTGACCTTTGGGTCTTGCCCAACGCTAATCTCTAGACCGAACAAACCGAGGCGTTCGACTACGGCGGCTGGGAGGACCTCCCTGGAGACATCGCTGCAGGTGGAAGCGCTCCAGAGCTGGCCTTGACCTGCCGTCAAAACTCACCGAAAATGGCGGCGGGCAAGTGACGTAAACCGTATCGTTCAGCCGGAGGGAAGCCATGAAATCGACCGTCATGATCCTTGGACTCTTCAGCACCCTGGTGGTGACCCTCGTCTTCGGGCTGGGCCCCTTCGCCTGGGCCCAGGAGATCAAGATCGGGATTGTCCAGCCGCTGTCCGGGATCCCCGTGATCGTGGACTTCGGGGAGGCGTACCTGCAGGGCAACAAGTTGGCGGTCAAGGAGTACAACGCCCGCGGCGGGTACAGGGGGAAGCCGGTGCAGCTCATCATCTATGACGACGAGGGGAACCCCAAGCGCGCCGTGGAGGTCTTTACCCGGCTTCTCACCCAGGACAAGGTCAACGTTATCATCGGCACCACCAATTCGGGCAACGTCCTGGCGGTCATGCACCTGAACCAGCAGCACAAGATCCCGCTGATGGCTGGCCCCTCCATCGCCACCCCCATCACCAAGAAGTTCGCCGACCAGCCGAAGAACTACGTCTTCCGCTGCTCCATGGTGGAGGAGTACCAGGTCAACGCGCTCCTCGACTGGGCGACCAGGAAAACTAGGTCGATCGGTCTCCTGCACTCGACGACGGGCTATGGGCTCTTCGCGAAGGGCGAGATCCTGAAAGGGCTTGAGGCGCGCAAGGTGCCGCCCGTCGTGGTGGAGTCCTCGAACCCGGGCATCAGCGACTTCACCCCTCAGCTGCTCAAGTTCAAGGAGAAGAACATCGAGATCATCCTCACCTTCGCCGAGGAGTGGGAGATCCAGTTCAAGAACCTGGCCAAGATCGGCTACAACCCGATCATGGCCGGCAACTGGGGGATGTCCTCGGGCAAACTCCGCGAGATCGTGGGCGACGACCTCCTGAAGAACGCCGTGATGGGCCAGGCGCTCGACCTGAACGAGCCCAAGGCGCGCGCCTGGGATGAGAAGATGCGGAAGGAGTACGGCAAGGGGTACCACTGGCCGGTCATCGCCTCCTTCGGCTACGACGCGGCGAACCTGGTACTCAAGGCCCTCGACATGGCCGGGCCCAACCCGGATGAGATCCGGGACGCGCTCGAGCGCATCGACAACTTCGACGCCGTGACCACCGGCGTTCCGAAGAAGCCGTACTCCAAGGACGACCATGAGTGCGTGGACCAGAAGGACGTCTTCCTGGGGGTCTGGGAGAAAGGCAAGGTCGTCAGGCTGAAGCAGTAAGTGAGCCTCGAGTCCCTCCTTCAGATCCTGGTGGGCGGGGTGGCGGTGGGGAGCATTTATGCCCTCATCGCCCAGGGCTTCTATATCACCCACCGGACGACCCTGACGCTCAACTTCGGTCAGGGTGACTTCCTCATGCTCGGGGCCTTCCTGGGGCTCACGCTCGTCAAGGCCGGGGTCCCGATCATCCTCACCGCGCTCATTGTCGTTGCCGTCCTGGCGGCGCTGGGCGTGCTCCTCGAACGAGTGGCGATCCGGCCGGTCGGCCACCTCACCCTCTCCTGGGTCCTCACCACGATGGGCTTCGGCGTCATCATCCAGAACGTGGCGACGACGTTCTGGGGGAAGTCGTCCCAGTCCTTCCCCTCGCTGGTGCGCGGCAAGGTTGTGGATGTCATCCGGATCGGGGGCGTCGGGATCGTCGTGGAGGAGCTGTTCATCATTGTCGCCTCCGTTCTCATCATGGGGGCGTACCTCTTCCTCCTGAACCGGACCCTGACCGGCAAGGCCCTGGTCGCTGTCGCCTTCAACCGTGACACCGCGGCCCTCCTCGGCGTCGACGTCAGGCGCATGGCGATCCTCGTCTACGCGATCGCGGCGATCCTCGCGGCGGTGAGCGGCATCCTGGTCGGCCCCATCACCTCGCTTCACCCGTTCATGGGGGTGAAATTCGCCATCAAGGGGTTCGCCGCCGGGATTCTGGGCGGCTTCATGAGCCCGGTCGGGATCTGGGTTGGCGGGATCCTCCTGGGGGTCATCGAGCTCTTCTCCAACCTGATCTCCTCCCAGTTCGGCGACCTCTATCCGTTCCTCATCATCATCCTCGTCCTGATCTTCCGTCCCTCGGGCCTCTTCCGCGATCCCACATCCCAATGAGCGCCCTCCGCTTCCTCGCCTGGTTCGTCGTTCTCGGTTTCCTCTACCTGCTCCCCTCGGCGCTCCCCACCCAGTACTTCACGCTCCTCCTGCAGACCGCCGCCTATGACACCATCGTCGTCATCGGCTTGAACCTTCTAGTGGGGTTCTCCGGGCAGATCTCGCTCGGCCACGCCGGCTTTTTCGCCATCGGCGCCTACACGACGGCCCTCCTGACCACGTCGTACGGACTCTCGCTCTGGTTGACGCTCCCCGCTGCGGGGGCGTTCGCCGGCGCTGCCGGATTCCTCCTGGCTCTTCCCGCCATCCGCACCAAAGGGCTCTATCTGGCCATGATCACGGTGGGCTTTGGCTTCGTGGTGGAGATCCTGGCCCAGCGCTGGGTGGACCTGACGGGCGGCACGATGGGGATCTACGCCATCCCTCAGCCCTTCGGCCCGATCGGCTATTTCTACCTCGTGGCCGGCGTGGCGGTGGCGCTCCAGCTCGCGATGAACCATCTCACAGGCTCACTCTGGGGAAAGACGCTCCTGGCCCTCAAGGGGAGCGAAGAGGCGGCGCAGAGCGTGGGGATCCGCGTGGTGCGCTGGAAGGTGGTGGCCTTCGTCGTGAGCGCCGTGTACGCCGGGATCGGCGGCGCGTTCTTCGGCCACCAGAACGGGTACATCAATTCCGACAGCTTCACGTTCGGCGCCTCGCTCTACTACCTCGTGGCCCTGGTCATCGGGGGCGTCGGCTCCAACTATGGCCCCGTGGTCGGGACGGTCTTCTTGGCCTTCATCACGCACTTTTCCGCGGGCCTCTACGAGCAGCGCTTCTTCCT
>JACQCL010000219.1 GCA_016201645.1 Candidatus Rokuibacteriota bacterium | reverse complement strand
GAGCGCCCGGCGCGCCAGGTCGTAGGCTTGGGCCTGGTACAGCATGGTGTTGGGCGGCTCCCATTCCCAGACGACCGGCCGCTTCCGGATCTCGGCGTCCAGTTTCGTCCACAGGTCCGTGTTGGCGCTCCGATCCCGCCCGCCCTTGGCGCCGTCCACGAGGTAGCGGCTCGCGCTCACCACGCGCACCGGCGCCGTCCGGTCCTTTCCCCCGAGCGACTTGAAGCCTTCGATGGTCGCCATGATCTCCATCCGGTTGGCGGTGGTTTCGGCCGCCGATCCCTGGCCCTCGTGTTCGAGACCGGTGGGATAGCACGCCACGTATCCCCAACCCCCTGGGCCGTGGCTGCCTTGGCAGACGCCGGAGACGACGAGAAGAATCGAGCGCTGGGTTGGCTTGGGTGGCATCGATCTCTAAGGAAATCACCGGGTCGCTGGCCTGTCAAGGTCTCTTTCGGTTTGCGCGCGCCGGGCCGTGTGGTACGATCGTCGGCGGATGCGGCTCGAGGCCGCATCCGTTGCGTTTGAGGGGGAAGCATGGACGAGCGATACCGAAGCGTGGCGATCGACGCGGCGCGCCGCGCCGGCACACTTCTGCGGTCGGAGGCGGGCAAGCACCCCCAGATCTCCTTCAAGGGGAGTCCGACGAACCTGGTCACCCACATGGATCGCCGCGCGGAGGCCCTGATCATTGAGGCGATCTACGCCGAGTTCCCGACGGACGCGATCCTCTCCGAGGAGCGCGGGACGGTCGGCGGCCCCTCCTCCCGTCGTTGGATTGTGGACCCGCTCGATGGCACGACGAACTACGCCCACGGCGTGCCGGTCTTCTGCGTGTCCGTGGCGCTGGAGGTTGACGGCCAGACCCGCCTGGGGGTCGCCTACGATCCGAACCTCGACGAATGCTTCTTGGCCGAGCGTGGGCGCGGCGCTTGGCTCGGCGGCGAGCGGCTGGCCGTGTCGGAGACCCCGACGCTCGGCGAGAGCCTCCTGGCGACGGGCTTCCCGTACAGCATCCGCGAGATCACCCGCAACAACCTGGCTGAGTTCGGCGCCTTCAGCCGCCGCTGCCAGGGCGTCCGGCGAATGGGCTCCGCGGTCCTCTACTTCTGCTATGTCGCGGCCGGCCGGCTGGACGGCTATTGGGAGCTTCGGCTCGGCCCCTGGGACGTGGCCGCGGGCGCGCTCATGGTGGAGGAGGCGGGCGGGCGGGTCACCAATCTTGACGGTGGTCCGCTCGATCGGGAGCGGCCCGCGGTGGTCGCATCAAACGGCCGGATTCACGACGAGATGCTGAGGGTTCTGAAAGAAGTGGAGGCCGGCTAGGGCTTACGGGGTCCCCGTGCGGGCCTTCTCGAAGAGCTTCTCCGCTCGGGCGGTGTTGAAGACCCCGCAGATACAGAACCGCGCCAGGTACTTCGTCGCCTGCTGAGGAGTCCGCCGCCCCTCTTTGATCCAGTCCAGAAGCTTCTTCACCAGGCTGTGGGAGATCATCCCGTGGCCGCACATGGTGCCGATCTCGAGCACCACGCGGTCGGGCAGGCGCTCCACCCGGCCCTGGAAGCCCAGCGAGTACTCCACACTGTGCCGCTTGATCCCGACCTCCTGACAGCAACGCCGGGCCTCCACCATGGGAGCGCTGATGTTGATCGAGACACCGAGGTCGGCGTCGCGCAGGTCGCGCACGAAGGCCTCCATCTCCTCGAAGGTCGAGAAGACCGCGGCCATCGTGGTATGCCCTTCGACGTCATTGATCACACGGTCTGGGTCGGGGCGCTGGTCGCGGTGCCAGTGCGCGAGGGGATTCAGGCGGGGCTGGGGGCGGTAGATCCCGCCCTTCGTGGCGTCGCCGACGTTGACGGGGTTGTGACGGAGGGCAAGCCTGGCGAACGTCCGGTACTTTTCGACGAGGTCGTCGTCGTTGAGCTTGCGGCTCGCCATGGCGAAGACGATGTAGTCGTCCGCCACGGGCGGGACATCGGATCGCCGCTCGACGGCGTAGTGGGCGCTCCAGCGATGCAGCGTGTTCGTCATACGGCCACCTGCCGCGTCACCCGGCCCAGTCCGAGGTTGGTCTTGCCCCGGTAGGCGGGGTAGCCATCCTGCTCCAGCAGATCAGCCAGCGGATCATGCCCGCTGGGGTCGCACCGGGTTGACACGCCCACCGCCACCACCGTCTCGAGCTCGCGGGAGACGCTCCGGATGATCTGGAGGATGGCCGGGACCTGCTCCAGCCCGGCCTTGATCTCCACGATGGCGGAGAGGATTTTCTCGTTCAGGATGTCCTCGCGGATCAGCCCCTTGGACGGGTCGGTCATCAGCGAGGTCACGGGGTTGTTCTTCTCGAACTCGATGCCGAACTCGGCCAGGCGCTGAGTCATCTTCTGGATGTCACGGAAGCGCGCGCCGACGCCGGGACGGCCGAACTCGATCACGAACCCGGCCTCGCCTTGCTTCACCCGGTTCGTCACGTCGTTGGTCTTCACCTCTGCGGTCCCGGCCGTGAATCCCCGTGGACTCGTGGGGCACCTGGGGATCAGAGAAGGCACGCCGCACGATGCGGGGCCAGGCGAGCTCCTGGGGGACGATGGCATCGGTCGGGCAGATGTCGGGCTCGGGGTCGAAGCGGAAGCGGAAGGCTTTGGCCACCTTCCGGATGGCCCGCACCATAGGCGGGAAGAGGTGCTCCTTGGACATCCCTCGGAAGCAGGCGTAGCACTCCACACACTCGTCCTCGTTGACCTGCGCCCGCCCCACCACCGGGTCGATGTAGATCGCTCCCACCGGGCAGACGGAGATGCAGTTGCCGCAGGCCACGCACCGGTACTGGCTGATCCTCATGGGCCTCCTCCCGCTCCCAATCTCCTGGCTACACTAGCCGGGAACTCTTCGCTCTGTCAAGGCGAGCCACCCATAAGGGACTTCACCGTGCCGGCTGGTATCGGTCACTCCGTCCCTCATCCCGGCTCACGACACCGCGCTGGGCGTCCTCGACCTTGGCACGGAGCAGCGCGGCTCCGATCGCGCCGATGTGCTTATAGGTGAACCGTCCCGTCCGGTCCACGAAGAAGAGCTCCGGGATGCCGTACACGCCATAGTCCACGGCGATCCGGCTTCCGGGATCAGGGCCGTTGGGAAAGGTCAGCCCGAACTCCGCGATGAAGCGGCGGGCCGCGTCCTCCTGGTCCTGAACGTTGACGCCGACGAAGAGCACTCCTCGGCCACGGTAGGCCCGCCAGGCCCCCTCCAGGAGGGGGGCCTCCTCCCGGCACGGTACGCACCAGGAGGCCCAAAAGCTCACCACGACCACCTTGTCCCTGTGGGCTTCGAGGTCAAAGCGCCCCCCATCGAACAGCGTCAACGTAAAGGGCGGGGCGCGCTTGCCGATCAGCGGCGACTTGATCTCACGGGGATCGCGGGTGAACCCGTAGGCCAGCAGGGTCAGCACACCCAGCACGGCCACGATTGGCAGGAGGTAGCGCCACCGCATTTCACTTCGGCTGTGGCGTCGACGTCGCGGGTCCGGACCTTCCGTATTTGGCGTCGATCGAGGCCCGGATCTCTCGAAGCGCCTTCCCCTGCTGCTTCATCGCCATCACGTCACGCGTGATGTTCAGGCAAAGAGTTCAGGTGGAGCCGTGGCTCGTGTACGTGACCGTCCCGTCGCGATTGAAGCTCTTGATGTAACAGTCGCGGTTCGACCGATGACCGATGTTCTTGCACCCGCAGAAGCACGGAATGTACTCGAGGTCGGCGGCGTGCTCGGTCGCGAAGCGATAGAGGCGGCTGGCGTCGGGCTCCCCCCGGGCGAACTCGGGCAGCTGACCACCGAGCACGGTTTGGACCTTGTCGCCATACTGGTCGGTCGTCACCG
>JACQCL010000199.1 GCA_016201645.1 Candidatus Rokuibacteriota bacterium | reverse complement strand
TTTGTGGACGAAGAGCGCCGTGCGTTTCAGGCGGGTCGCACGATCATCCGGGAGGGCGACATCGTTTCCCTTGATGGCAACAGCGGGGAAGTTCTCCTGGACGCGATCGAGCTGATCGAGCCGTCCATCAGCGGCGAGCTTCAAGTGCTGCTGAAGTGGGCGGACGAGCGGCGGGCGCTCGGCGTTCGAGCCAACGCCGACACCCCCGAGGATGCGCTAAAGGCGCGGCAGTACGGCGCCGAGGGGATCGGGCTGGTCCGGACGGAGCACATGTTTTTCCAGGCCGAGCGGATCCCCATCGTGCGCGAGTTGATCATGTCGAAGGACACCCTGGCGCGACGCAAGGCCGCCGAGCGGCTCCTACCCTTCCAGCGCGAAGACTTCATCGGCATTTTCCGGGCCATGGACGGGTTGCCGGTGACCATCCGTCTCTTGGACCCCCCTCTCCACGAGTTCTTGCCGCACTATACCGACCTGCTAGAAGAGCACACGCGCCTCGATGCGCTCCGGATCAACCCCCCACGCCTGAAAGAGCTCGAGGAGATCATGGTCAAGGTACGCGCCCTCCAGGAGTTTAACCCGATGTTGGGTCACCGCGGCTGCCGGCTCGGGATCACGTTCCCCGAGATCTATGAGATGCAGGTGCGGGCGATCATCGAGGCCGCGTGCGCCGTTACTCGGGAGGGAGTGAAGGTTGAGCCCGAGATCATGATTCCGCTCACCGGCACGATCGGGGAAATGAAGATGACGTACGAGATGACAAAGTCGGTGGCGGCGACGGTCCTGGCGGAGACCGGCGTCATGGTGAAGTACCTCATCGGGACGATGATCGAAGTGCCGCGGGCCGCCTTGGTGGCGGATCGGATCGCCCAGGAGGCGGAGTTCTTTTCGTTCGGGACAAACGATCTGACCCAAATGACGTTCGGTTATAGTCGGGACGATGTCGGGAAGTTCCTTCCCCATTACCTCGAGCACGGGCTCCTGTCGGCCGATCCGTTCGTCGTCCTCGATCAGGAGGGAGTCGGAGAGTTGGTGAAGATCGGGATCGAGCGAGGCCGGAAGACTCGGCCCGGCCTGAAGGTCGGAATCTGCGGCGAGCACGGCGGGGAGCCGGCCTCGGTTGAGTTCTGCCACCGGGTGGGAATGACGTACGTGTCCTGCTCGCCCTTCATGCTCCCGATTTCCCGCCTGGCGGCCGCTCACGCGCGAATCAAAGAGGAACGGACACGAGGGGTCACCAATGCCTGACCTCGAAGGGGTGTTCATCCCGGTTCCCACTCCGTTTCGCGGAGAGGAGGTTGCCCTCGATCGCCTGAAGGCCAACCTGGCTCGCTGGAACGAGACGGCCCTGTCCGGCTACGTCCTGCTGGGCTCGACAGGGGAGTTTCCGCTGCTTACGGAGTCGGAAAAAGACCGCGTCCTTGTGGCGGCGCGCGAGGCCGTCGGACGCGACAAGTTCTTCATCGCGGGCACAGGAGCCGACTCCACGGGCGCCACGATTCGGCAAACGCGACGCGCAGCGGAGATCGGAGCCGATCTGGCGATCGTCATCACGCCGAATTACTACAAGAAGGGCTTTTCCCAGCCGGCCGCGCAGCTCCGCCACTACCTCTCGGTGGCGGAGGCCTCGCCGATCCCGGTCCTGATCTATAACTTCCCGCAAAACACCGGCATTAACCTGGAGCCTGAGACAGTTGCCCGGATTGCCGAGCATCCCAACGTCTGCGGGATCAAGGATTCCTCGGGGAACATCGCCCAGGCGGCGCAGATCATCCATCAGACGCCGAAGTCGTTTCACGTCCTGGTCGGGGCAGCGTCGGCCTTGCTGCCCTCGCTGACGCTTGGGTCCTCCGGGGGGATCCTGGCGCTGGCAGTCATTGCCGCGCGGGAACATTGCGAGGTCTATACTCTTGCCCGGGAGGGACGCTGGGAGGAGGCGCGGGAGGTTGTGCATCGGATGCTCGCAGTCGATCGTGGCGTCCAGAGCCGTCACGGGATCGGAGGACTCAAGGCTGCCCTGGATCTTCTTGGTTTCTATGGCGGGCCCTGTCGGGCACCGCTTGCCACGCCGGACGGCGACGCGATCGCCGACATCAAAGAACTGTTGGCCACAGCCGGATTGCTTTAGGGGGGAACTGCAGTGAAACTCTCAGGCGCACGAATCTTTCTGGAGTGTTTGAAGCGGGAAGGGGTGGAGATCGTCTTCGGGCTTCCGGGAGGGGCGGTCCTGCCCGTCTACGACGCCCTGTACGACTTCCCGGGCCTGCGCCACATCCTCGTCCGCCAGGAGGCGGCGGCGGGTCATGCCGCCGAAGGATACGCCCGCACAACCGGAAAGGTCGGGGTTGCGCTCGTAACGTCGGGCCCGGCGGCCACGAACCTCGTGACCGCGCTCCAGGACGCTTACATGGACTCCATGCCGATTGTCGCCTTCACCGGGCAGGTCCCCACTCATCTGATCGGCAACGACGCCTTCCAGGAGGCCGACAACGTCGGCATCACGCGGCCGTGCACGAAGCACAACTTCTTGGTGAAGGATGGCAAGGACCTGGCGCCGATCATCAAAGAGGCCTTCTACATTGCCGGCACCGGCAGGCCGGGACCGGTCCACGTGGATTTGCCCAAGGACGTGCTGCTCAAGGAATGGGAGTTCCGTTACCCCGAAAAGATTTCGCTCCGGAGTTACAACCCCACCTATGAGGGGCACCCGGGTCAGATCAAGAAGGCCGCGCGGTCCATTCTGAGAGCGAAGCGACCCGTGCTCTACGTCGGCGGGGGCGTGATCTCATCGGACGCCGCCGAGGAGGTTCGCCGCCTGGCCGAGCTCACCCAGATCCCGGTGACGACGACGCTGATGGGGCTCGGAGCTTTTCCCTCCGATCACCCGCTTTCTCTCGAGATGCTCGGCATGCACGGCACCTATTACGCGAACATGGCAGTTCACAACTCGGATTGCCTGATCGCCGTGGGGGCGCGCTTTGACGATCG
>JACQCL010000198.1 GCA_016201645.1 Candidatus Rokuibacteriota bacterium | reverse complement strand
GGCGGTCCCGGCCCCCTCCACCGGCGCGACCATCGCCGGCGGCTACACCGCCGTGTTCTATCAAGGGGTGGCCCGCCGGGTGCTCCACGTGGACGTGGCTTCCCTCTACCCGTCGCTCATGCTGACGTTCAACATCTTCCCGGAGAAGGACGCCCTCGGCATCCTCCCCTCGCTCCTCCGCGACCTCAGGGAATTCAGGCTCGCGGCGAAAGCCCTCGCGCGGGAAGCGCCGAGCGAGGAGGAACGGGCATACGCGGGCGCGCTGCAGCAGACGTTCAAGGTCCTGATCAACTCCTTCTACGGCTACCTCGGCTTCCCGATGGGCCACTGGAACGACTTCGACGCCGCCAACCGCGTGACTGCCGAGGGCCGCAAGCTGATCCGGCACGTCGTGGAAGCCTTGAAGGAGCGAGGCGCGACCGTCATCGAGATCGACACGGATGGAATCTATTTCGTGGCTCCGCCCGGCGTGACGGACCAGGCTGGAGAAGAAGCCCTGGTGGCCGATCTCTCGCGGGGGTTCCCGCCCGGAATCAGCCTCGAACTCGACGGGCGGTACCCGGCCATGTTCAGCTACAAGATGAAGAACTACGTCCTTCTCGACGGCGCCGGCCGTCTCACGATCAAAGGGTCGGGACTTCGCTCTTGAGGGCTGGAACTCTTCCAGCGGATTTGGATGGAGGAGATGTTCCGCCTGCTCCTCGCCGGCCGCCGCGCCGAGATCCCGGCGCTCGTCCAGCGCTACCTCGACGACTTCGCCGCCCACCGGATCCCGGTCAAGCAGTTCATGAAGACCGAGACGCTTCAGGACTCCCTGGCGACTTACAAGGAGAAGGTGAGCGAGGGGAAGCGGAACCCCTCAGCCCCGTACGAATTGGCGATGCAATCCGAGCGGCCATATCAGCCGGGCGACCAGGTCTCCTACTACGTCACCGGCCAGGGGCTCAAGGTGAAGGTCAACGAGGCCGCGAAGCTCGCCACCCAGTGGGACCCCACCGCCCCCGATGAGAACGTCGAGTACTACCAGGCGAAGCTTCGCGAACTCTGGGAGCGGTTCCGCCCGCTCATCGAGCCCGAGGGCCTCCTCCCGATCCAGGAGGAAGCCGAAGAGTCCACCCCCGCCCAGCTCACCCTCGGCGACGAGTAGCCCGCAGGGCTTTGGCTCAAGGACCCCGCCCAGAGGCAATCAGCAGGTATGGGCGTGCGCGTCGCCAAGATCGGCCGTTGACGGCGGGCTCCAGCTCGCGGGACTGCGGCGGCAACGGCGTGGGAGAATAGGTTGCTCCTGCGGTCAATCGGGAGGATCGGAGGGACCAGGCCCTTCGACTCCGTTCCTCAACTGCGAAAGGTTAGGCTGCCTTCGGCACCTCACTCGTCTCGGGGCGCTCCTCTTTCACTTTGAGCCGGGCAGCCTTCTCCTCTTCCACCCTTCTGCACGTGGTGCAGAAGTACACGAAGGTATCGAGCTCCTTGTTCAGTTCGTAACCTGCGAGAATCGACCCACACGTGGAGCATGTCGGTGGTATACCAGCCATACTCCTCTCCTCACCTCCTGCTGGCCCGGTCCCCCCTTTCTGGCCTAATTCTTCTCCAGTTGCAGAATATCGGCCGGGTAAGTTCATAGCACAGACTGCGCGCGCTGAGGGGGAGGAAGATTGAGGCTTAGAAGGCGAACACGAGCTGGCGGGAGCGGCGACGAGGCGTCGGATAGGCCAGGTCCCTAGAGCCCTGGCAGCGGTCGGCTCTCATGTCCGGGTTCTTGCACCGGCAAAGAATGGGCTTGATCCCGTGCTCCCGCCCGCTCTCCCGGATCGTGAAAAAGCTCCTCACCCGTATTTCCGGAGGCAGGAGCTGGGTGTTGGCAGAGGCCGCCACTTCTTCGATGGGGCCGGCTCTGAACTGGCTGAGGAGCGGGCGGGCCACCTCCCGCGGTAGCTCGTCCCTCAGGAGCTGAGCGATCCCCGGGCGGATGTAGAGATACCCCACATCCACGTCAGTGATTCCTTCTTTCTCCAACGCCGAGAACATGCGATCGAGGGCCTCCGGCTTATCGGTGACCCCGGGAATGACGGGGTCGTGACGGATGCCAGCCGTGACGCCCGCGGCATGAAGTCGGCGGAGGTTCCCCAGCCTGACTTCGGGCGGGGCCGCGCCGGGCTCGAAGGTTCGGTGGTAGGCCGGATCGAGGGAAAGCAGCCCGATGCGGGCCCTCACCAGGTCGGGAAAGCGCGCGAACAGGGCAACGAACTCGTCGGGGATGAAACCCTTGGTCAGAAACGTGACCGTGATGCCCCGCGTGAGGAGCATCTCGGCGGCCTGATACGTCACAGCCAGGATCGAGGGAAACGGCTGGAAGGGATCGGTCGCCGTGCAAAGGCTTACGGCGCGTGGCAGGCGACGCATCCGCCCAAGTTCGGCCTCGAGGCGAGCGGGAAGATTTTCGTAGACCAGGAGCTGGCCGCGGGGCGGCGCTTCGGGGTAGGCCCGGGCGTAGCAATAGACGCAGGCGTGGGAGCAGCCCCGCGTCACGTTCAGGGCCAGCACCCCCTGCATGCATGGGATCGCGAACGGGCGAAGGATCTGGCTCCGCCGTTCGGTCGGGATCGGAAGATAATCGAAGGCAAGCTCGCCCCACCTGCCATCCATTGAGGCCTCCAGGCGAAGTATCAACTCCTGTTTAGTATCAGTCAATAAGAAAAAACCCGGAGGGCAACCGCCCTCCGGGTTCTAGGAACCTAACGGCGCCAGCCGCCGCCCCCGCCTCCGCCGCCCCCGCGGGGACCACGATCGCCTCGGGGACCACCTGCGCCGCGCTGAGGCTGAGGCCGGGCCTCGTCCACGACGAGGTTTCGGTCGCGGAAGAGCCGGCCGTTGAGCATCTCGATGGCTTTGGTGGCTTCCTCCTTCGTGGACATCTCCACGAAGCCGAAGCCGCGGGGCCGTCCCGTGAACTGATCGGTCACGATTCTGACCGACTCCACGGTCCCCGCCTGCTGGAAGAGCTCCCGGAGATCCTCTTCCGTGGCCTGGAAGGAAAGGTTTCCGACAAACAACTTTGCGGGCATCAGATCCTCCGTGCCGCGAACAGGACCGAGTCCGGAACTCCGCCTCGGCTCACAGGCGGCGATGGGGGGTCAACCCCCCGATGCAAAAAAGCCCTCAAAGATTCGCGATCTTTGAAGGCACTCCCCAGAATGCCGCAAAGGTCCGAACCCTTTGCGCGTTGACTAAACGCTACTGCCCGGCGCGCCATCGTGTCAAGATTTTCTTCGGAAAGAATGTTATTTATTTCACGAACTTGAGGCGAGGAACTCTCTGACCGGCCTATTCGATGACGCCGAGTTTCCCGCTCCCGCTTCCCATGTACCAAAGCCGCCCCTGGGCGTCCACCGCCATCTTCCTGACGCCGGCGCCCGCCGCGGGAATCTTGAAGACTCTGAGTTGCTCGGTCCGGGGATCCAGTCTCACGATCGTATCGGCGGAGAACTCGTTGACCCAGACAGCGCCCGCCCCGTCCACGTTGACGGCGTAGGGGGCCGCGCCGGCGCCGGCGGGCAGGGCGTATTCCTTCATCTGAAGCGTCGCGGGATCCACGCGGAGAAGTTTCCCGCTGCCGTAGAGCGTGACCCAGATCATCCCGCCGGGAGCCGTGGCCATTCGCCGCGGCGCTGAGCCGGGGGGAAGTGCAATCTCGGTGATTTTCCCGCTCCTCGGGTCCAGCCTGCCCAGCTTGTTCCCGCCGAACTCGCAGAACCAGACATTCCCCTGCTGGTCCAGGGTGATGCCATACGGGTTGCCGCCCGCCTTGTATTCGGTGATCTGACCAACCTTGGGGTCGAGGCGGCCGATCCGGTTGCCCCGGAGCACGGTGAACCAGATGATCCCCTGGCCGTCTTGGATCAGCGTGTGAGGATCCCCGCCCGACGGCGCCGGGTATTCGGTAACTTTGCCGCTGGCGGGATCGAGGCTGCCGATCGTGCCGTTCCCGTGACCCGTGTACCAGACCTGGCCTGCCGCATCCACGAGCGCCCCGTGAGGACGCGACCCGCGCGGGAGGTCGTACTCCTTGAACTGCTTCGCGGCAGGGTCGAACCGGGCCAGCTTGTCAGCATTCATCTCGGTGATCCAGATGCTGCCGTCGGGAGCCGGGGCGGGATCCCGGGCGAAGCGGGGCGTCGGCACGGCCCATTCGGTGATCTTCCCTTCGAGCTGGGGCCGGGCGCCCGGTTGGATTCCGTAGAACGATCCCCCGGCCTCCGCTGAGGCGGCAACGATCACTAACAGAGCGAGCGTCAACCCGCTACGGCTTCTGTCCATAGCGCGCGAGGAGCTCCTCAAAGCGTCCCACCGGCAGCGATTGGGCCCAGTCCCCGGCTTCGGAGTCCTTCCCATAGTACTCCCCCATGTACACGACGGCCTCGTCCTTCGCCCGGAAAAGCCGCCAGATGTGCGCGGCGTGGCCCCCGGGGCGGCGGAGGTAGAAGATCGGGTCGGCGGGCGAGGCGGGTTCGTACGTCGTCCGCTCGCCGAACTGGTCGAACGTGATCCACGCCACGCCGATCCCGTGCGCGGAGAGCACACGGCTCTTCAGCGACTCCTCGCTCGGCAGCGACTCCACGTCGCAGAGGCGCGGCCCGTAGTACACCGACACGGCGTCAGCGTCGAGGACGAGCCGCAGGGCGAGCGGCGGCCCCGTGCTATCGAGATGCGCCTTCGTCCCCTCGCCCATCCAGAAGTGGCCCGCGTCGTAGAGGTCGCCCCACGCTTCCACCAGGAGCCCCGGCGCGACGAGCTTCCGGCGCCGGGCAATCTCCGCGCCGTCGGTCAGGAGATAGAGCTTCCCCACCTCAGTCTCCGCGAGGGAAGCGCGGCATCTGGGCCCAATCGAACGCGCGGGGAGCCGCCGCGCCGAGGCCCACGACAGCGTCGAGAGCGCGCCGGACGGCGCTCGCGAACGTTGCCAGGTCACGCCCTTCCAGGCGCTTGCCCTGGGCCTTCGAGCTTCCTTCCTCCAAAAGCATTTGCGCTCCCTCGACGTTGCTGTTGACGAGATGCTGGAACCCGACCGCGATCTGGATGAGCCCCTGGAGCGCCTCGCGCGCGGCGCCATCGGCGCGGATCCAGTACGGCTCCAGGAGTTCGTGAACTTCGAAGAAGAGGCGGACGTCAAAGAGGTCGGCGGCCTGGTCCAGCACCTCGCCGAGGGCGGGCTCCGGCCGGGCCAGAGGACGATCGCGCACGATCTTCCACGCCCGTCGCGTCCGCTCACAGAGCTCGTTCCTGAACGGACGAAACTCTCCCCGGACGGCCGCGGGAAAGCCGGCGGCGACTTCAGGCGGCACGGCGGCGGCTTCAGACCCAGCGCAGAGGCGAACGAGCGCCGACAGCACGCTCCGCGCCTTGGTCTCGTGCAGGGATTCCAGGATCAATTCAGCCAGGCGGTTTCTCAGAGGGAGCGGCAGCGTCACCGGTGGAGTATAGCACAGCGGGCGCTCAGCGACTGTAGGTGACGCGACTTCCGGCCACGAGGTCGTGCAGGGCGCGCTTGTCGGATCTCAGGCCGGCCATAACGTAGCCGATCAACCAGATCAGGAACGAGAGGATGCCGCTGAGCAGGAGTACCCGCTTGTCGGACATCACGCCGGCGATGACGGACCCGATCGGCAGGAGGGCGGCCCACAGCACGCTACCGAGCCAGCGGATGAACGCCCGCCCGTACTTCAACCGGCTGCCGTCCCTCCGGACGACCGTCATGCCAAGGGCTCTCTTGCCGAGGGTCTGCCCCCACTTGCCATGCATCCAGATGCTGTAGGCGATCGTGAAGGCGAAGTAAAAGAGGCCGAACGTCAGCAAAACGGCGGCGGCCGCTGACTGTTGGACTCTCCCAGCGACCATCACCGGCGTCGTCACGGCGATGATGATCCAGAACGGCGCCCCGAGGAGGAAGCCCAGGACGTACCAGTCCACCACCAGCGCCGTGAACCTCATCCAAAATCCTGAGGGCTTGCCCTCGAGCCACGGACGGCGCACCTTCATGACCCGCGTTCCCGCGACGAGGTCGTGGAGGGCGCGCTTGTCGGAGCGGATCCCCGCGATGAGGAAGCCGATCGCGTAGGCGATCAGGCAAAGAAACGACGCGACCCCGAGAATGAAGCCCGGCGCGACAACAAGCCTGCCGAGGTAGAGCGGCATGAGGAACACAAACGGCACGAACCAGCGGCCCAAGGCGCGCCCGTAGCCGATCGGCTCCCCGCCGGCTTTCACCACCTTCACGCCCGTCGCCACCTTGCCGAGGGTTTGTCCCCATCGGCCGTGCATCCATACGCTGTAACCCGCTTGGACCACGAACCCCACGACGGCGTACCCCCCGAACACGGCGGCAGCGTAGGCCGGGTCGGGCCGACGGATGCCCCCGGCGACGAGCGTCGGGACCAGAATGAAGAGGATGAAGGGCAGCAACACGGCAGCGATGACCAGCCCGTCAACGACCAACGCCGCGCCGCGAATCCAGAAGCCGGCCGGGCTTCCCTCCGGCCACAGCCCGCGTTCGACCGGGACCGGTGGCGGCGCCTCGCCCGGGCTCGGCGGACCTGGCGTCGCTCCAGACGGTGGAAGCGGCGTGGCGGCAGGCTGGCCCACCTTCTGGAGGTAGGCGCGGTACTTCGAGAGAATCACCCGACAGCGCGGGCACTCGTCAGTTTCAACCTGGGCGTAGCCGCACTTCGGACAGCTCTCAGCCATGGTTAAATTGCCCCTCACTATAGCAAACGCGCCCGCGCGGGCCAAAAATCGGTGCGGTATAATGACGCCATGATCTCGGTTCAGGAGGGGCAAGCCCACATCCTGGCCCAGGTCACCTCGGTCACCCCGCCGGAGCTCGTTCCCGTCGCTCACGCCCTGGGTCGGGTTCTGGCCGACGACCTTCAGGCCCCCTTCGACGTGCCGCCCGCCGACAACTCGGCCGTGGACGGCTACGCTGTGTCGAGCGCCGACCTTCCAGTTTCGGGCGCCGCCACCCTTCACGTCATCGCCGACCTCCCCGCCGGCTCGGTCTTCGACGGAGCGGTGAAGGTGGGTCAGGCGGTGAGAATCATGACGGGAGCACCGGTGCCGGCAGGCGCAGACACGGTAGTGCCCCAGGAACTCGTCGAGCGGGTTGGGGACGCTATCAAGATCCCGACGATCGCCAAGGGCGCCAACGTCCGCCTCGCCGGAGAGGACGTACGCGCCGGGGCGGTGGTCATCCCCTCAGGGTCCGTCCTCCGCCCTCAGGAGCTTGGACTCATCGCTTCGCTCGGCCTCCTCCAGGTCCTCGTGAGGCAGCGGGTGCGCGTGGCGATCCTCTCGACGGGCGACGAGGTGGCGGAGCCTGGGGAGCCACGAAAGCCGGGCCAGATTTACGACTCGAACCGCTTCTCGCTCCGCGGCCTCGTCGAGGAGGCCGGAGGCGTCGCGGCGGACTTCGGCATCGTCCCCGACATCAAGGACGAGCTGAAGGCGAAGCTCCTCGAGGCCAGCCGCGCGGCCGAGATCGTCCTGACCTCCGGGGGCGTGTCGGTGGGAATCTACGACCTCGTCAAGGACGTGCTCGGCGAGATCGGCGGCATTGACTTCTGGCAGGTGGCCATGCAGCCGGGGCGACCCCTGGCCGTGGGCCGGATCGGCGGGTCGCTCTTCTTCGGACTGCCGGGCAATCCGGTGGCCTCGATGCTCACCTTCATCCTGTTCGTCCGCCCGGCGCTCTGGAAGCTGGCTGGCCGTCGGGAGACCTTCCCGGTGCAGTTCACGGCTATCGCGGCGGAGCCCATGAGAAAGAAGGCGGGACGGCGGGAGTTCAAGCGCGGCATCCTCACCTTCGGGTCGCGCGGGTGGGAAGTCAGGACCACAGGCCCCCAGGGCTCGGGGATCCTCACCTCCATGGTCGCGGCCAACTGCTTGATCATCCTCGAGGAGCCGCGCGGCGATGTGAAAGCCGGCGAGACCGTCCTCGTCGAGCCGTTCGGAGCCCTCCATGCCTAGCAAGATCACGACCGACCTGATTGACGGCATCAAGGAGATGGTCCAGACGCTGGCCACCGCCCATGCACGGAGCCTCGCCCATCTTCGATACGCCGACCTCCGGATCGAGGTGGCGGAGGGCAAGGCGGCAACGGCCGAGAACGGCGCCAGCAAGTTCTCGGGCGAGGACTACGGGTTCTCCTTCGGCGTGCGCGTGCTGGCCGGGGAACGCATGGTGGCGCCCGGCTACTTCGGCCGCTCCCTCGGAGCCGCCGACCTGGCCGAGCTCGAGAAGATCTTAAAGGACGGCCTTAAGGCAGCCTACCGCCGAGCGATGGCCAATGGCGAGCTCAAGGCCACCGTGCGGGAGAAGTTCGGAAGCCTCGGCGACTCTCTGATGGACACGCGCCTTCACCCGATCGCCGTGAGGCAGGAAGTCGTCCCCGCCGAGTACCAGATTGATCCGCGCAACGTGGGCCTCGCGGAGATGGTCAGCTACACCACCGACGTGTCGAAGCAGGTGGCCGCCGTCCACGCCCAGCTCAAGTACAACTTCATTTCCACCATGACCCAGCTCTCCCGCGAGCTCTTCGCCTCCTCCGAGGGGGCGCTGATTGACCAGGCCTTCGCGCTGACTCAGGGGATGTGCTACGTCGTCGCCGTCGCGGACGCGACGAGCCAGGAGCTCTACGATGCCCTGGGCCACCAGCGTGGCTGGGAGATCCTCGAGCACGGGGTGAACGAGCCTCTCATCCAGTTCCCGACCTTCATCGAGTTCGCCCGAGGGCTGGCCCGGGAAGCCGTGGACCTCGCCAACGCCCCTGCCCTCCCCGGGACCGACGGCGAGGTCGTCGTCGTGACGGATCCCCACTACAACACGCTCGTCTCCCACGAGATCATCGGCCACCCTGTCGAGCTCGATCGCGTGCTGAAAATGGAAACGGCCTACGCCGGCAGGTCGTGGCTCTTGCGGAACCTGGACGAGCACCAGGTGGGCAGGCAGGTGGCCTCTCCCCTCGTCACCGCGTACTCGGACCCATCGCTCCCCGGCTACGGCCACTACAAGTACGACCACGAGGGGACGCCGGCCAAGCGCGTCATGCACATCGAGAAGGGGATCTTCAAGGGATTCATGAACAGCCGGCAGACGGCAGCGATTTTCGGCGGCGACCCCAACGGCCACTGGAAGGCCACGGATTCCTCGCTGGTCCCGCTGATCCGCATGTCCAACACCGTCTTCGACAGGGGCGACCGGGACCCGCGCGAGATCATCGGCGAGGTGGAGCACGGCTAC
This sequence comes from Candidatus Rokuibacteriota bacterium, assembly GCA_016201645.1. GTDB lineage: Bacteria > Methylomirabilota > Methylomirabilia > Rokubacteriales > CSP1-6 > JACQCL01. The sequence goes on along the minus strand of JACQCL010000198.1, from coordinate 3,696 downwards.
TATCTCGTCGGGCACCGGATCCCCTCCATCGCCGAGAGCCGCGAGAATTTCCGCATCTCGGCGCGCAAGGTGTACGAGATCCGAAGCGGTCAGCTCGGCCAGCTCTACCGGGATGGCGGCATCATGGCCGACACCAGAGACTACCTGATGAAAGTGGACGCGGTCGGATCGGACTTCCGCCTCTACCCGATTCCCAATTGCGGCAAAGGCCAGCCCATGCAGACCAAGAAGCTCGGCAACGGCGGCCCCACGATGCGGAGCCGGGCTCGCCTGACAGGCCCCGTCGTGGGACGGCTGGATTAGGAGCCGGAGCCTTGACGATCACGACCGCTGAGCTGGCGAAGGCCGCGGGGCAGGCCTTCGAGTTCCTGAAGCAGCAGCCCGACATCCAGGAGGCCGAGGTCTTCGTCTCCTCGAACGCCTCGCTCCTGACCCGCATCAACTACACCTCCCACATCCCCTCGAACGGCGTCGAGGAGCCCAAGTCCGCCGAGTCGTACGGGATCGGGATCCAGGCGGTCTTCAAGACGCCCCAGAGCGCGACCATCGGATTCGGGAGCGAGCCGAGCGACCTCACCCTCGAGGGCGCCAAGCGCGCGCTCGCCAAGGCCCGACAGGGCGCGGTCCGCGACCCCGAGTTCCACTCGCTGCCCAAACCCACCGGCGAGCCGCGGACGCTGGCCGGCTACCACGATCCGAAGCTCCTCCACGTGCGGGACGAAGAGCTGGTGGAGGTGGGCTGGAAGGCGGTCACAGGGGCGCTCAGGACCTTCATGGCGTCGTCACGCCTGGCCGACCTGGCGGGGAGCGAGGCCGCGATCAAGCGCCTCGGGCTGATCGTGGGAGGCGACGTCACGATCCTCCAGGAACGGGTCGCAATTGCTTCTACGCACATGCCAGGGGTTCAGACCGACGAGTCAACGCTCATCATGGGCTTCCTGACCGCCATGGTCGAGGCCAAGGACGCCAAAGGCTCGGGCTGGTCCACCGGCACGCGCCTCGACCACTTCACCGACGAGGCCGGGGTGGACGCAGCCACCAACGCGATCCACGCGATCGGCGGTGAGCGGGTGCGCTCGGGCGATTACACGGTGATCTTCGGCCGTCAACCCGTGGCGGATCTCCTCAATAACCTCGTCCTCCCCGCATGCACGGCGAGCGCCTTTTACTCCTCGAGCACCCCGTTCCTGGGAAAACTCGGCAAGCCGGTGGCCTCCCCCATCCTCACCGTCTACGACCATGGGGCGATGCCCGGCTACATGGGATCGAAGGGGGTCACGTGCGAAGGGCTCCCGACGGGACGCACCGACCTGATCAAAAACGGGGTCCTGGCCGGCTGCCTCACGAACTGGTACGAGGCGGAGCGGCTCCTCCATGACCCGAAGCTCACCGAGAAGCTGGGGGTGGAGGCCGCCGCAGCCCGGAGCGCGCTCCGGCCCCGAAACGGCTTTCGGTTCGGAGTCGGTGGCGGCCGCCAGTTCGATTGCCAGCCGGGGGCATCGGCTTCAAACGTAGTCGTCGAAGGGGCCGAGTCGGTCTCGCCCGACGAGCTGATCAGCCGCGTGAGAAACGGCCTCTACGTCGGCCGCATCTGGTACACGTACCCGATCAACGGCCTCCGCGCGGGCGACTTTACTTGCACCGTCGTCGGGGACTCGTTTATCATCAGGGACGGAAAGCTCGTGGCGCCGATCAAAGCCAACACGATCCGCATCAACGACAACGTCACCCGAGTGCTCACCCACATCGCCGGCATCACCAAGGAGGTCAAAGGCACGTTGGTCTGGGCGGCCGACGAGGTCGTGTACGCCCCCGAGATCGCTGTCACGGGCGTGCACATGGATGAGATCGCGGGATTCATGGAGGGCCTCCACTGATGCCCGCGGCTGATCTGGCGCGCCTGGCAGCCATCGCCCGGGACTGTCGAGTCCAGATCATCCGCATGCTGACCCATGCGGGGTCCGGTCACCCCGGCGGCTCCCTGTCGGTGATTGATATCTTGACCGTGCTGTTCTTCGCGCGCATGCGCTACGATCCCAAGCGCCCCGACTGGCCCGACCGGGACCGGATCGTCCTCTCCAAGGGCCACTGCGTCCCGGCGCTCTACTCGCTCATGGCCAAGGCCGGATATTTTCCCGAGAGCCTCCTCATCACGCTGCGCAAGCTGGGAAGCCCGCTCCAGGGACACCCCGACCGGGTCATGCTGCCCGGGATCGAAGGCGCCACTGGCTCTCTCGGCCAGGGCCTCTCGATGTCTCTGGGAATGGCGTTGGGCCTCAGGCTCGACGGCCGCCCTTCGCGGGTGTACTGCGTGCTGGGCGACGGCGAAACCCAGGAAGGACAGGTGTGGGAGGCCGCCATGGCCGGGCCGAAACTCGGCCAGCCCGACCACCCGCTGGACAATCTCTGCGTGATCCTGGACTACAACGGGATCCAGCTCGACAACTTCGTCAAGAAGGTGATGGACCTCGAGCCGGTGCTGGAGAAGTGGAAGGCCTTCGGCTGGCCGGTGATCGAGATTGATGGTCACGATCTGGCCCAGATCGAGAAAGCCCTGGACCAGGCCGAGGCGATCCGGGGCCGGCCGACCTTCATCGTGGCTCACACGGTCAAGGGCAAGTCGGTGTCCTTCATGGAGAACAACCCGGAGTGGCACGGCAAGGCGCCGAAGCCTCAGGAGGGAATCCGCGCGATCCGCGAGATCCTCGGGGTCGCGGAGGGTGACTGGGCCGGCTATCTCGCCGGGCATCCCGAGACCGCAGCAATCGTGAGAGAGCTCGAGGCGCTCGAGAGAAAATAAGGAGACGACGCATGCCGGCCAAGGCATCCCGCGCGGCGTTCGGCGAGGCGCTTCTCGAGCTGGCGCCGAAGGAGCCGCGCATCGTGACCGTGGACGCCGACCTCTCGAAATCCACGATGACCGCGGCGTTCGCCAAGGCCTACCCGGGTCGCGCCTTCAACGTCGGGATCGCCGAGTCCAACATGATCGGGATCGGCGCCGGCCTCGCCCTGGCGGGGAAGATCCCGTTCGTCTGCTCCTTCGCGTGCTTCGTGGTCGGGCGCTTCGAGACCATCCGCGTCTCGGTGGCCTACACCCGGGCCAACGTGAAGCTCGTCGGCACCCACGCCGGGATCGCGATCGGCGAGGACGGCTACAGCCAGATGGGGCTCGAGGACATCGCCTGCCTCCGCGCCCTCCCCAACATCCCGGTCATCCAGCCCGCCGACGAGACCGAGACCAAGCAGGCGGTGGCCTATGCCGTCGAGCACCCGGGACCGCTCTACCTCCGCCTGACCCGGCAGGCCCTGGAGCCCGTCTCCCCGCCCGACTACCGTTTCCAGTTGGGCAAGGCGGCGGTCCTGAGGCCCGGCAGCGACGTGACGATCCTGGCGACCGGCGGCCCGGTCTGGAACGCCCTCAAGGCGGCGGACAAGCTGGAGGGCGAAGGGGTGAAGGCCGAGGTCATCAACGTGGCGTGCATCAAGCCGCTGGATGAGGAGCTCATCGTCGGGTCGGCGAGCCGGACCGGGCGCGTCGTCACCGTGGAAGACCACTCGGTGTGGGGAGGCCTGGGCGGAGCCGTCTCAGAGATGCTGGCCGAGGTGCACCCCACCCCGGTGAAGCGGCTGGGCATCCAAGGGTTCGGCGAGTCGGGCGATCCGAAGGGGCTCTACGCCAAGCACGGCCTGGACCCT